>CAJWOB010000207.1 GCA_913043885.1 uncultured Spirochaetaceae bacterium
CCCCCATATTGGGCTGTTACATAGGGGGACTGAGAAGCTCATCGAACACAAAACCTATATGCAAGCAATCCCGTATTTTGATCGCTTAGATTACGTCTCGCCGATGTGCCAAGAGCATGCATTTGTTCTGGCAGCGGAAAACTTATTGGGGATAGAGGCACCCAGGCGTGGTCAATTCATTCGAGTCCTGTTTGATGAAATAACGCGCATTTTGAATCATTTGCTGAATGTGCCAGCGCTCGCAATGGACGTAGGTGCTATGACGCCGATGTTGTGGGCATTTGAGCAGCGTGAATTACTTATGGAGTTTTACGAGCGCGTCTGCGGCGCCCGATTGCATGCGGCCTATTACAGGGTTGGCGGCGTGCATCAGGACCTTCCTCCAAACATGACAGATGATATCTTAGAATGGATCGATCAATTTCCAAAATTCATCGACGATATGGAGACGTTACTGACTGAAAATCGTATTTTCAAGCAACGTAACGCAGATATCGGTGTGGTCAGCGTTCAGGATGCGCTCGAATGGGGCTTTTCCGGCGTGATGGTGCGCGGGTCCGGCCTTGCCTGGGACCTTCGCCGCTCGCAGCCTTACGAAATCTATGACGAGATTCCGGGCGATGTCTTCAAGGTCGTCGCGCAGCAGCGGCTCGCCACGCTGCCAGCGCTCGATGAGCGCGGCGTCGATGATGCCGTCCGGCTCGGGCACCAGTCGCTGGATTTCGCCCCGCAGCTGCCGCAGCCAGTGCGCCAGTGCGTCCGAGCCGCTACCGCCGGGGAACAGCATGTCGAGGTCCCAGGTCGGAGGGACTGCAATCTTGCTAGGCATGGGACGCCGATTGTGCCACGGTCCGGCCGGCGCTGGCGCCCGGACCACCCCGCCCGCTCGCCCGGACCACCGCCGGTAGCCCGAGCCAGACCGAACGGCTATGCTCCGCGCGGTTCTATGGCGACGAAGGGCGATTCGGCGACCGGCGGCGGCCCCAGCAAGCAGCAACGTCGGCAGCCAGGGAAGGAACAACGGCAGGCCGAGCAGGCCCGTCTCGCGCGACGGCAGCTGCTCGTCCGCGTCGGCTACGGCGCGGTAGGGGTGGTAGTAGTTGCGGCAGCGGCATGGTGGGTGGCATTGCGCCCCAGGCCGGGGGAGCACGTGCCCTCGCAGGGGCGCACCCACGAACCACTGGGTTACGAATTCGACTACTCCAGCAACCCGCCCACCAGCGGACCCCACTTCTCCAGTCCCGCGGAAGCGGGCATCTACCGGCAGCCCGTCCACGAGCAGATGCTGATCCACTCCATGGAGCACGGGCACGTCATCGCCCACTTCAACTGCGACCGGCGATCGTCTGGCGGCGCACCTGAGGACGGCGACTGCAGCGCGCTCGGTCGCAGCCTGGCCAACATCGCCACCGACATGGAGGTCTGGAAGCTCATCGTGGCGCCAAACCCCGCCCTGGACAGCCGACTGGCGCTGACGGCATGGACCCGCATCGATACGTTCGACGTCTTCGACGAGGCGCGGATTCGGCGCTTCATTCAAGCGTGGCGTAATCGCGGGCCCGAAGCGACGGAGATGTAGTGGTGGAGAAGGTGAATGGTACCACATGGCGCCAGCGGCTCGACCAGCGGCAAGAGGAGTACCTGACGCAGCTCAGCGAGCTGGTCGCGATTCCGAGCGTCAGCGCGCTGCCGGAGCGCCGTGCCGACGTCGCCAGTGCGGCCGAGTGGGTCGCGGCCCGCTTGCGGCAGGCAGGCGTGGAGCACGTCGGCGTACACCAGCTGGGTGTCGACTCCTCGGCGGTATACGGTGACTGGTTGCACGCAGCTGGCGCGCCGACGGTGGTGGTCTACGGCCACTACGACGTGCAGCCGGCGCAGGAGGAGGACGGCTGGAGCAGCCCGCCATTCACTCCCCGCGTCGCCGACAACCGGCTCTACGGCCGTGGCGCATCGGACGACAAGGGCAACATGCTGGCGCCCATCCTGGCCACCGAAGCAATCCTGGCAACGGAGGGGACGCTACCCATCAACGTCAAGTTCTTCTTCGAAGGACAGGAAGAGGTGGGCAGCCCCGACCTGGCCGCGTTCGTCGCCGCGCACCAGGAGATGCTGGCGGCGGACTTCGTACTGGCCGCCGACGGCAGCCAGTGGAGCGAGACCGAACCAGAGCTCACGCTCTCCTTCCGGGGGCTGTGCGCGCTGGAGTTGACCCTGCAGGGCCCGGAGAACGACCTGCACTCGGGCATCTACGGCGGCACCGTGCAGAATCCAATTCACGCGCTATGTTCTCTGGTAGCAAGCCTCCATGATGCCGACGGACGAGTGGCGGTGGATGGCTTCTACGACGACGTAGTGGAACCGACTCCCGATCAACGGCAGCAGTTTGCCCGTGTGCCTTTCGACGAGGCCGGGCACCTGGCCGCGACCGCAACTCTGGCGCTCTTCGGCGAGAAGGGGTGGACCACCCACGAGCGCACCTGGATACGGCCGACGCTCGAGGTAAACGGCATCTGGGGAGGCTTTCAGGGCGATGGCACCAAGACCGTGCTACCCGCCACCGCCCACGCCAAGATTACCTGTCGCCTGGTCGCCGATCAGCGACCGGCAGAGGTCGTGAAACACATCGAGGCCCATATCCACAAACACGCGGATCCGGCAGTAACGGTGTCGATTCAGGCCGAAGAGGCGGCGGGGGCGCCCTACTCGGTGCCGGCCACCCACCCGGGAATCCAGGCCGCCGCCGCCGTGCTTGCCGATTCCTACGGCCGCGACCCCTACCAGGTTGGCTCGGGTGGCACGCTGCCGCTGTGCGGCATCTTCCTTGAGCACCTCGGCATCTACACCGTGCCGTTCTCGTTCGGCCTCGACGACGAGGGCGCACACGGGCCCGACGAGTTCTTCCGGCTCGACAACTTCCGTCGCGCCCAGCTGGCGTACGGCGACGTGCTGTACGCGATAGCTTCGTGAGGCGACCGATACCAGGCAGGGCCCTTGTCGCTGCCGCCACCCTCACGCTGCTGCTGTCGATGCTCGGTTGCGGCGTGCAGCAACGCGTTCATCTGCAGGTGGACGGATCTGGCTCCTCCACGCTGGCCGTCAGCGTCGACGCCAGCTTCGTCGACTACCTGCGCGCCCTGGCAGAGGTCGGTGGCAGCGATCTGCTGCCCGAGGACCACATCTTCGACGTCGACGAGATCGCCGCGGCAATCGCCGCTCGGCCGGGGATCGAGCTGATCGATATCGCCACGCCGGCCGCCAACGAGCTTCATCTGGAGCTCGCGTTCGCCGACCTGCAGGCCGTGTTCGCAGTGGACGCCGCCGAAGCGGAGCGAGGTCAGCCGGCGGGTACGCCCCTGGTGTCCTTGAGCTCGCCGAGCGCCAGAGGCCGGACGCTGCGCATCCATATGTCCGCCGACAACTACTGGCAGCTGGCTCGCCTGTTTCCCTCTTTTGACAACCCGCTGATGGCAAGCCTAGGGCCGCAGCCGCAAATGCCTATAACCGACGGCGAGTATCTGGAGATGATGCAGTTTGCGCTGGGAGACCAGGCCCCCGCTCAGATAGTGGACTCGTGGGTGGAGATCGAAGTTGCCATCGACGGAACGGTGGTCGCCCAGCAGGGCGGCGAGCTCACCGAGACCGGCGTCTTGTTCCGTATCCCGCTGCTGCGGATCCTGGTGTTGGACCAGCCCCTCGACTACTCGGTTACTTTCCGCTAGCCGCCCGGTAGGAGGGACTGCGCCAGGACGCCGGTCTCGCTCTCCGGCGCCAGTGCAACCGCCGAGCGGAGGTGAGAGAGCGCCGCCTCCTGGTCGCCCAGCCCCTGGCTGGCGAACGACGCCAGCACATGCACGGCCTGTGCCGAAGCGCCCTGCGGATGAAACAATAGGTAGTCGTCGAATAGACCGGCCGCCTCGACGAAGCCCGCCGACTCCAGGAACAGCTTACCGAGTACCAGCACGTAGTCGGCGTAGTAGCCGCTGAGCGGATCGGGATCCAACGCGGCGCCGTGGCGCAGCGCGGTGGCGGGGTCTCCCAGAAGCGCCGCCGCATACATTGCGTGGTAGCCCAGCTCGTCGGCCTCCTCGTCGAAGGCAAACTCGGCGGACTCCACCGCCAGCTGCAACGTCTGGGCGTACTCGCCATCTTCGTTCAGACGACGGACTTCCACGATCGAGCTGGTGCCATCGTCCATCCACATCAGCTCGTCGTCGCCCCGCACGCCGAACACCGCCCCCTCCTTCTGCCGTTCCGTGGTGAGGCCGGTGAGCTTGCTGCCCACGACTGCCGCCAGGTTCCACTGCCGCGCGACCTGCACCTTGGGGAGCAGGTCGGCCAATGCGTACACCCCGCGCCGGGTGAGAGTAATGGTGCTGTCGCCCGCGCCCAGTTGTGCCAGGGAGTGGTTGTCCAGCCGTATCCTGGCGGAGGCGGAGACCTCCTCGCCGATGAAGAGCTCGCGCCAGCCGCGTTCTTCCTCCAGCTCCACCTCGCCCTCGACGTAGTCGATCAGCACCTGCGCAGCCGCCGAGGACGACAGCGCGAGGGCAGAGGCTAGGGCCAAGGTGCCGGCCAGGGCCAGGGGGCAGCGGGACTCAGGCCACACCGCATCGTCTTCAATAATAGCGCAGCAGCCGGGCGGCGACCTGCCTGCGCCACGTCGCTAGGCGCTCGGCGAGAGCGGCACCAGGTTGCCGGCGACGTCGAATGGCAGCGCCTGCAGTGCGCCCACCGCCGCGGCGTCGCCGGCGCGCAGCTCCTCCACCAAGGCCTCGCTTACCTCCATGGTGGTGACCTGCAGCGTGTTGCGGATGCGGGCCATCCGCACCGCGCCGCCGGCATGTGAGGTATGGACCGCCGCTTGCAGCGCCAGTCGGTCGCTGTCCATCACCAACGGCACCTTGGCTGCGCTGATGTTGGTGCTCGTCAGCGCGTTGGGGTAGGTCTCGGCGAAGGTCATCCGTTCGAATAGTCGCCGCGACGCCACGTCCACCATCCCCATACCGTTGGCGTTGCCGCCGGTGGCCGCGGTCAGCCCGAGCGCGACCAGCCGCGACACGCCGCGACCGGCGACAGCCGGGATGCTGCTCTGCTCCGGATAGCGCCCTACCACGTTGGTGTCGAAGCCGGTGCCGGACACGTCCTTGCCGATCTCGTCCAGCACCAGTACGTCCAGATCGCCGACCGGCAGTGCCGGATACAGCTCCCAGGCGCGCGCCAACAGCTGTGGCTCGC
>CAJWOB010000208.1 GCA_913043885.1 uncultured Spirochaetaceae bacterium
GCAGCGGCCAGCCGGCGATCAACGGCAGCGGTGGGCGCGCCACGAAGTCCAGAAACCCGTTGGACGTGCCGATGAATCCGACGATGAGGACGGCGAGCGGTAACCCGAACACCACCCCGACGCAGCCGAGAAAGCCCGCTTCGAACAGATAGCCCGCTACCAGCTCGCGATGCGAAGCGCCGCGGCTCTTGAGCGACGCGATCTCCGATCGGTCCATGTCGATGACCAGCTGGGCGAGCATGACGATAAGGAAGGCCAGAATGAGCACCGACGGGATCTGCAGGAACGTCAGCGTTCTGCTGAGCACGGCCGCCCGCTCGCGATACGACACAAGCAGCGGGGCTATGGTGAACTCGAACTCGATCTCGCGTGCGGTCGCCAATCGTCGGTAGTCGTCGTGGCGGGCCAGCACGTTGTCGATGTCGGTGACTTTCAGCTGGTGGTAGTCGATCGCGTAGTGCCAGCGACTGCGCGCCAGATTGCGCGTGCCGGTGGCCAGGAAGTCGCGCGCGAACAGGTCGTAGTCGATGACGAAACCCGCGCCCAGGGTGCGGAACTGGTCGAACCAATAGAGATCGCGCGCATCGCGGACGTCGAAAACTCCCACCACCTGGACGGAAAGGCGCGGCACGTCGCCGAGGAGGTCGCTCAGATGGTAGGTCCTGCCAAACTGGAGCCCCAGGTCCAAGAACGCTGCTGCGGTGACGATGGCTTCGTAGACACCGTCGCGAGCCTCGCTCCCGAACATGCGACCGTTGGTAACCACGACATGGTCGGGCAGCTCCGCGAAAGCCTGCACGTCGACCGCCACCCGCTGTCCCGCCAGAGGATCGCCCGGTGGGCGATCCCCATGCAGGTGGTCCATGGCAATCGAGTGCATCTGCGCAGCCAGCGGCACACGGAGGGCCGGGACCAAACTCCCCTGTAGCATCGACTGGATCTCGCCCACCAACTCCGCGCGGTCCCCGCGGTGTCGCAACTGATAGAGATTCACATCCAGCGACGCCGTACCTGGATGCCGGCCGGTGCGCATCTGGTGCTGCTCCAGATCGCGGGTGAGCAGTCGCTGCAGAACGCCGTTGGAGTACAGCGGCACGCTCGCCAGCAACGCGACGCTGAGCGACGCCGACGCGCCAAGCCCGACGGCCAACCAGCCGCGGCCGCGGAGGCGACGCAGCACCAGGCGGGTCATCAGCGGAGAACCACCTCCTCGCCCGGGCTCAGTCCGTCGATCACCTCGACCTTGGTCGCAGTGGTAAGCCCCACCTCGACGGTGCGCTCGGCTCGCAACCCATCCTCTAGCACGTAGACGAAGCGCCGCTCCAGATAGTGGTGGACGGCGTCCGCCGGCACGACGACGGCGTCTTCGCGGCGATCCACGCTCAATATGATGCGTGCGGATTGGCCAGCTCGCATGGCGCCGGCGGGCGCGTCGACTCGTATCAGCACCAGGTCCCGCAGCCGCTCATCCGCATCGCGGGGAATGCTCCCCGGCGTCATAATCACCTCGCCGATATAGTCCGCCTGCTCGAACCGGACGTCGACCGTCGCACCTATTGAGAACTGGGCCACCCGCGGTCCACGGTATGCCAGGCTGAGGTCACGCGGATCTGCGACCTGGGCAATCGTCTCCCGTGCCCCGACCTGCTCTCCCGGGTTGCTGCGAGTCAGATACATCACCTCTCCGCTGATAGGAGACCGCAGCGTCGCCTTCTCCAGCTCCAACAGCAGCTCTTCCAGTTGCAGCTGCTCCAGCTGCACGTCGACCCCGGCGATCTGCAGCTGAAAGCGATCGGCGCCGGCGGCCTCGAGACGTTCCAGGGCCAGCTCGGCCCGGCGTAGCCGCAGCCGCTGGCGTGCAACGTCCAGCTCCAACCCGTCGGTGTCGAGGCGGGCGAGGATCTGTCCTGCTTCAACGGTGTCGCCGAGGCGAACGCCGAACTCAGCCAGCCTGCCGGCGCGGTCGCCGAATTGCAGTGCCGTCTGGCTCGGGTAGATGAAGGTGACACGGACCACGACATTCACCTCGATCAGGTCCACCTCCACCGCGGCGGTGCGATACACGATCGGAGGCGGCTCGACCAGTGGCGGCGCGAGGGCCTGCTCTTCCTTCGGCAGCAGGAAGCAACCACCCACGGCGAGGGTGGCTAGGGTGAGCGACCCCGCGAGCGTGAGGCGGCGGTGCGGTGGGTAGCCGTGCCAACCCGGGGGCATTGGCGGTCATCTTGCCGCAACGCAGGGGGAGCGGCCAGGCTCGGGTGACAGTCGGTAGCTGCGAGCCGATTGGGTGTCGAAAACGACGACATCACCCTCCCAATCAACCGGCACTGACGCGCCGTCGCACTCCACTGTGACCCTTGTGCCGGGCAGGATCCGGCATCGATTGCCGCGCAGCGAGGTGACTGTCGCCGAGCCGAGGCTGCCATCCGCCCACTCGAGCGCTATCTCGAAGCCGCCGCGTGCCCTCAGCCCGCTGACGCTGCCAGCACCGAGCGCCTGGGGAAGCGAAGGGAGCAACCGGATCGTGTCGTTGTGGCTCTGCAGCAGCATCTCGGCGACCGCGGCGCCGCAACCGAAGGTGCCGTCGACGAGCACCGGCGGCTCGGTGCTGAACAGATTCGGAAGCAGGCCGATACGAAACAACTCCTCGAAGTTCGCCCACGCCCGGTCGGGCGCTCGCAGCCGGCTCCAGAACAGGCTATTCCAGATGCTGGACCAGCCAGTCTGCCCCAGCGACCGGCTGGCCTCCCAACGGCGCTGCAACACCAGCCTCGCGGCGCTGGCCAGGTCCGGCGTTCGATCCGGATCGATCTGCTCGCCCGGGTAAAGGTCCCAGAGGTGGCTGATGTGCCGATGGCCCGGCTCCAGCTCTCCGTATTCCTGACTCCACTCGAGGAGCCGCCCATTGGCGCCGATGCGGTGGCCGCTCGCCAGCCGTTCCCGTGCGCCCGCTATCTGGTCGAGGATCGGGTCCTGGAGCCCGAGCGCTTCTGCCGCGGCCAGGCAGTTCTCGAACAGGTTGCCGATCAGCTGCTGGTCCATCGCCGGGCCCATGTCGAGCGTGCCCACCAGGCCACGACGAATAAGCCTGCCGATGGTCTCGTAGTCGGGGCTCCGCCCCAGGAGGCGGTCCAGGCCGGAACCGGAGTCGCCGCCCCGCGATGCCTCCAGACCCTTTTGCGTGATGTAGTGATTCTCCGGCGACACCGACGGTCCCGCGACCAGATCGCCCGAATCGGGATGGGGAACCATGAAATCCAGGAAGAAGAGCGCCGCCTCCCGCATCACCGGCCACGCCTTCTCATCCAGGTACTCCCGATCCTGCGAGTAGCGGTAGTGCTCCCATAGGTGCCAGCACAACCAGGCGGTGCTCGCGGGGAACGGACCGTACCAGAGTCCGCCGACGGCGTCCGTGTAGAGGTGGCCGTCGGTGATGCAGTGCGTGGTGAATCCGCGGCACCCGTAGAGCTGGGCGGCGGTCTCGCGGCCACTGGGCCGCAGCTTGTCCACGAAGTTGATGAGGGCCTCGTGACACTCGCCTAGGTTGCCTACCTCGACGGCCCAGTAGCGCAGCTGCAGATCCATGTCGAGATGGAAGTCGCTGTCCCACTGCGCGGTCAGGTACGGGTTCCATAGAGCCGAGTTGTTGGTGGGCAGACAGCCGGGCCGGGACGAAGCGAGCATCAGATAGCGGCCATACTGGAACAGCAGCGCGACGAGGGAGGGGTCGAGCGCCCCCTCCCTGGCCGACCGCAGCAGCTCGTCGGTCGGTTGCGAGCTGCGTGGGCCCAGCGACAGCTGCAGTCGCAGGAAGTACTGGCGGTGGTCGGCGACGTGCCGCCGCTTCAGCTCCTCATACGACATGGCGGATGCCTTTTCGAGCGCGACGGCAGCGCGTGCCGCCGGGTCCTGGTCGCCCGCACTCGTCTCGACGGCGACGAGGAGCAGCACCGATTCCGCGCTCTCGAAGACGATGGCGCCGTCGGCTTCCGTTCGAGTGCCCCCCTCGGCGGCGGCATGCAGCCGCACCTCGAATGCCGTCCCGGGGCTCTGGTCGAGGGGCCGCAGCGGCGTGGCAGCACCCCAGGCGTCCTTCTGTTCCAGGGTGTGCACCGCCTGTCCCCTCTGGATCAGCATGCCCGCCTCGACGGCGGTCTCTGTGCCACGCGCTGGCGCGTCCGTTCCGGGGTCGATGCGGTCCAACCACAGCCGCACGTCGAGAGTGCCGGGGCGATCTGACCGGTACCTGACCACCAGAACGTCGTCGACGGCACTGGCGAAGGCCTCACATTGGACGACACGGTCTTGGTCGCGGTAGGTGGTCCGCGCCACCGCCCGGGTCAGGTCCAGCTCGCGGCGATAGTCGGCGACCGCGTGGCCAACGCCGACCTGACAGTGCAGCACCCCTGCGGTCTGATAGCTGCGCACCGGATTCGGGGCGAGGAATTGGCGGTCCATCAGCCGGTGTGCCTTGGCGTGGTTCCCTTCGAGCAGAGCGTCGCGCGCGGCCAGGAACGCCGCGTGTGCGGCCGAGCGATCGCGGGCCTCCGGTCTTCCCGCCCAGATCGACTCCTCGTTCAGCTGTATCCGCTCGTGGCCCACACCGCCGTGGACCATGGCGCCGAGGCGTCCGTTGCCGATCGGCAGCGCCTCACACCAGTCGGTGGCAGGCTGGCGTTGACGCTGACAACATCGGACTCAAAGTCGGCGTTGTTCAAAGCGTTGGCGCCGGCCGCGACGCAGACGCGCCCGTCTGGCTCGCCGTCTGGGTCGTAGCAGTAGTCGGCGGCGGCGACGTCTCCGGCTTGGCCAACATTGCAGCCGGGCACTTGCACGGAGCCATCGCGTTGAAAGCAACGTAGTGCTCCCTGGCAATCCGCATCGGTATCGCAATCGCCATGGCACGCCATGCATTGCGCGGAGCTCGCGCACCCACTGTCACCGGCAAACACCAATGTGCTTGGGTTCGGAGCGTAGCAATAGTCCCATGGCGAGTCGGTCGTCGTGCCTCCGCTACCGAAGCCTGGCACCTCGTCCGCCACGTCGTCCGGCTGGAAGGCGAGCCGGTAGCGCACGTCGCGCTCGAAGCGCTGCAGCGGGTTCGTGTTGGTGAGCCGCCCGCCGCAGCCGAGCCCGCACACCATCATGTTTGCAGCGCGTGCACACAGGGCGCCGCGCTGTGTGCTCCGCTTCGGGAGCGATCAAACTGATGGAACCCC
>CAJWOB010000209.1 GCA_913043885.1 uncultured Spirochaetaceae bacterium
CGTCGGTGGAGCGCCCGCGGCCGGGCGGTGCCCGCATTCGGTTGAGGCGGCCTCGCCCACGTGGTTGCATGCCTATATGACGTCGGAACCCTGACGGCCACTGCCCTTCACCGTCCACCGCGAGGCGAGCTGGTCCCGTGACGGCCACAACCGCGACTGGCGGATGATCGTCCCCGGGGACCCCTCACGCTGGCGGACATCGACGGACCGGGGATCGTCACCAGATTCTGGTTGGCCTACGACCACCACGAGAAGCGAAACTGGATCGACGATCGCCACTTCACGGTCGCCGATCCCAACTACCTGCGGAACTCCGTGCTGCAGATATTCTGGGAGGACAGCGACGCGCCGAGCGTAAACGTTCCGGTGGGCGACTTCTTCGGTCTTGGCCACGGCCGGTCCCGCAGTTACAGCAGCGACCTGTTCAGCGTATCGACCGACCACGAGGCGCAGCGGCCGGGGTCCACCTGCTGGATCCGCATGCCGTTTCACGGGCGCGCCCGGTTCGTGCTGCTGAACGAGAGCGAGGAGCAGGTGCGGGCGTTCTTCCACGTCGACTATCAGCGGTGGGAGGCGGTGCCGGACGATGCCTACCACTTTCATTCCAGCTGGCGCTGCGAGATGCCCTGCGCGGCCACCCCGTTGCTGCCGGACGGGGCGGAGGGGGCCAACCTGTCTGGTGACGACAACTACGTCATCTTGAACGCGGAAGGGGAGGGCAGCTACATCGACTGTAACCTAAGCGTCGACAACCACGCCGGCGGCTGGTGGGGGGAGGGTGACGACATGATCTTCGTCGACGGCGAGCGCTTCCCCGGCTCCCTGCACGGCACCGGCACCGAAGAGGTCTTTGGCCAGTGCTGGGGGCTGCAGGACGTCCAGTTCCCGCGCTTTGGTACCACCGTGTTCAACACCGGTCACACCGACTGGGAGGGCCAGTGGACCATGTACCGCCACCGCGACCGCGACCCGATTCCCTTTCGCCGCAGCATCCGCGTCACCGTCGAGCATGGGCACAACAACACCCGCGCCGACGACTATTCGTCGACCGCCTACTGGTACCAGAAGGGGCCGACTGCGGCTCCGGAGCTGCCGCCGGCGCCCCAGCGTGTGCTGCGGCGGCCGAGCGCCTAAGACGTGCTCCCGATTCACCCTCCGCAGTAGACTGCCGCCCGAAATGACCCACCGCGTGTTGGTAAGTAGTCCCATGCCCCTGAGCAGCGAGGCTGAGCAGCTTCTGGATGAGCGGGTCGACGTGGAGTGGCGACAGGTCGCTGCCCAGACCGAGGAGGCGTTGCTGGAGAACATCGGCAACGCGAGCGCCGTCCTGCTCGGCCTGGCCCCCTTCACCGAGGCGGTAGTCGCCGCTGCGCCACTGCTGAAGGTGGTGGCGCGTCGAGGTGTCGGCTACGACAACGTCGACGTGCCAGCGCTGACGCGCGCCGGTGTGGTGTTGGCGGTAACCGGCACCGCCAACTCATCGGCCGTCGCCGAGCACGCGCTCCATCTGATGATGACGCTGGCCAAGCGCAGCCATCTCCACGACCGCGGGATGCGCCAGGGACGCTGGGCGGAGATGCGGGCGTTGCCGCCCAACGACATCGCCGGTCGCCGCGTGCTGCTGCTCGGCCTGGGGCGCATTGGCCGGGAGCTGCTGCGGCGGCTGCTGGCCATGGACATGGAAGCGTGGGTCCATGATCCGTACGTTCCGGCAGAACGCATCACCGCCGCCGGCGGGGTGGCGCTCGACGACTGGCGACCGGCGCTGCCCGAGGTGGACTACGTCACCGTCAACTGTCGGCGGACCGAGGAGACCACCGGCATGCTGGGTGACGCGGAGTTTGCCGCGATGCGGTCGAGCACATTCGTCATCAACACCGCCCACGGTGGCATTGTCGACGAAGCGTCGCTCTATCGAGCGCTGCGGGATGGGGCGATTGCCGGTGCCGGCATCGATGCCTACGAGACGGAGCCGCCGCCGGACGATCTGCCGTTGTTCGAGCTGGAGAACGTGGTGTTCACCCCACACGTCGCAGGTGCGACGGTGGAAGCGCTCAACCGCATGGATGTCCGTTCGGTCCGGAACATCTTCGACCTCCTGGAGGGCTCGCTCGATCCGCAGTACGCGGTCAACCCGGAGCTCCTCTCGACGCGATAGCAGCGCGGTCGCAGAGGATGTGGACGCCGCCGCCGTCGGCCGCGTAGGGTTGCCGCATGGCCAAGGTCGACCTGCAACAGCGCGACCGGCGTGGGGAGTGGCTGCCGGACCCGCTGCCGGCCCCCTCGCCACTGTTCTCGTGGCCGCTCCGGCTACTACCGGCGTTGCGGGCGGTAGCGGGCGATTACTGGCCCTACGGCTGGCTGTTCGTCGCGCTGGCGGTAGTCAGCTGGCTATGGTTCACGCCCGACCTCAGCCGCACCGGCACCTTTGCCCTGGGCTGGATTGCCGAGATCTACGCCCGCAACCTGGTGCTGATGGTGGTCCTCTACGGCGGGGGCCACCTCCGCCTCTACGTGCAGCGGGCGCAGGACCTCCGCTACAAGTTCAGCAACCGGTGGCCGAGTGCGGACAACCGCACCTTCCTGTTCCGCAATCAGACTCGTGACAACATGTTCTGGACGCTGGTGAGCGGCGGCCTCATCTGGACCGGCTATGAGGCTCTGACGTTGTGGCTCTATGCCAACGGCGTCCTACCGCTTGTCACCCTTGCACAGCACCCCGTGTATTTCGTGCTGCTGATGCTGGCGGTGCCCTGGATGCGGACGTTGCACTTCTACTGGGCTCACCGACTCACCCACTGGAAGCCGCTGTACAAGCACGCCCACTACCTGCATCACAAGAACGTGAATCCCGGGCCGTGGTCGGGCCTGTCGATGCATCCGATCGAGCACCTGCTCTACTTCAGCGGCGTGCTCCTGCACTGGATCATCCCGTCCCATCCGCTGCACGCCATCTTCCATCTCCTGCATGCCGGCATCGCGCCGATTCCCGGTCACATCGGCTTCTTCAAGGTCGAGGTGGGGAAGGAGCGCGCGATCCAGAACGGTGGCTACTTCCACTACTTGCACCACAAGTACTTCGACTGCAACTACGGCGGTGAAGGGGTGCCGCTGGATAAGTGGTTCGGCAGCTTCTTCGATGGCTCGGCCTCCTCGGAGGCCGAGATGACGGCGCGCCGACAAAGGCTAAGGGCGAAGCGCGGCGCGGCCGCCGGCAGCGGATAGAAGCGAGGCGCGGCGGCAGCGAGCCCTCCACAGCCGCCGCGAACAGAGGTCATGAAGGCACACCTGGGCATATCGCCGATCGCGTGGTGGAACGACGACCTCGTAGAGCTGAGCGCCGAGGTGACGCTGGAAGAGTGCCTGTCGCAGGCGCGCCAGGCCGGCTACACCGGAGTGGAAACAGGCCAGCGGTTCCCGATGGACACCGGCACGCTCCGCCCGATCCTCGACGCGGCGGGTGTGGGCGTGTGCGGAGGCTGGTTCTCCGGCCTGCTCCTGGAGGGTGATATCGAGGCCGAGAAGGATCGCATCGCCGAACAGTTGGCGCTGTTCCAGGCGGTGGGTGCGCCCTGCATCGTCTACGGCGAAACCGCCAGCACCATCCAGGGCGACCGCGCCGCGCCGTTGGCGAGCAGGCGGCGGCTGAGTGAGGAGCAGATCAGGCCCTACGCCCGCAAGCTCACCGAGCTGGCCGAGTGGTGTGCGGCGCAGGGGATGCCGCTGTCGTATCACCATCACATGGGGGCGCCGATCCAGACGGAGGAGGAGCTGGACCTTCTCCTGATCCACTCGGGGGACGCGCTGCCGCTGCTACTCGATACCGGGCACCTGGCATTCGCCGGTGGTGACGTGCTCCGCGTCATCGACAACCACCACGCGCGGATCAACCACGTGCACACGAAGGACATTCGGCAAGACGTGGTGGACGCGCTCGACCCGACGAAGCACAGCTTTCTGGATGCGGTGCTCCGCGGCGCCTTTACCGTGCCCGGCGACGGCTCGCTGGACTTCGAGGTGATCGCCAAGCGTCTCGGGTCCTACGGCTACGAGGGGTGGTTCGTGGTCGAGGCCGAGCAGGATCCGGTGCCCAATCCGCCGCTCGAGATGGCCAAGGTGGGGCAGCGAGAGCTCGCCCGTGTCCTGGCGGCGGCCGGATACGAGATGGTGTGAGAAAGAACTACGCCACCAGGGTCGTGCTGAGCCCGCTGCGCTCCGCCACCGCAAGCTGGCGGCGATCCCCTGTCACGAACGAGTCAGCCTGATCGGAGATCGCGATAGCGACGTGGAGGATGTCGAGAGACCGCGCGAGCGTGTCGGAGGCGTGCTCTGCCGAAAGCCGTGTTGCAAGCGCGTAGACGCGCTGCCAATCTGGGATCGCCCGCAGCAGTCTTCCCACGGTGATGTCGCGCTCGAGCTCGTGCTCCGAGGCGGCGCGTTGCGCGGAGGTGATCGTCGACCGACCCTCCAGCGCGCGGAGGGTATTCCTGATCTCGAGCTCCTGCAGTGGATTGAAGGGGATAGCTGCCCGCGGCGCGATCGCCCGGATTGCCGCATCCGAGTTCGCCTCACGGACGTATAGTTTGATCAGGATTCCTGAGTCCACATAGCTCGCCATATGATGGCCGCCACCTAGGTGCGCTCATCCCGGTCGCGGTCCCCGTAGAGCACCTCGCTCACCGACTCGCGGACAGGCCCCTCCGGATAGAGTTGGTCGAGCCGCGCGAGCAGATCGGGCCACGGCTCGGCCGGACTCTCCGGCGCGTGCGGCACGAGTCGCGCGATCACCTTCTTGCGCCGCCGCACCTCCAAGACGCCTCCTGCCTCCACCTCGTCGAGGTAGCGCCCCAGGTGGTGCTGTAGGTCGCGCACATCCACCACCTTCATGTTATACAAACTGCACTACAATAGGAGTGCGGTCAAGGCGTGCAGTCTCAACCCGCGTCCAGGAGCCAACCGGCGGGCATCAGCTCCCGAAAGCGCGCGAACATCTCCTCGGTGCCCGCCGTATATGGCGGCAGGAGCCGCAACGGGAAGTCCGGTGCGTGCACCTTGTCGTAGACGGCGTCCACCCACGTGCCCTCGCCGACGCTGGTGAACAGCGCCTCCAGGATCCGATCGAGGCCGCCGGCCATGGCGCGGAGCTCGTCGCCGCGGGCGGCGAACAGCCGGCGCGCGGCGGCGTGGTTTGTGGCGACGGCAG
>CAJWOB010000210.1 GCA_913043885.1 uncultured Spirochaetaceae bacterium
GGCCGGAGCTGCCTCGGCCGAGGTTTCTGCGGACGCATCTGCATTGGCGTCCGCGGCCGGAGCCGTGGCGTCTGACTGCTGACCTTCGGCAGGTGCTGCTTCCTGAGCAGGTTCACCCTGGATTTCCGTTGCCGGCTGTTCGGCTGCCGCGGCAGGCTCCTGGGCTGCGGGTGCTTCGGCGGCGGGTTTTTCTGCCGGCACGGCTTGCTCTGCGGGCGCCTCGGCTGCTGGCTGCTCGACATCGGCGAGACGGGGCACGGCCTGCACCTGTCCACCAGCAGCGGGCCGATTCGTGCCCGTCACCTGATCAGCTGCGCCGGGTTGCAGGCCGACCGCGTCGCCCGACTCGGTGGCCGCAGGGCGGCCGGCGGCATGGCCACGTTCCGCGGCGACTTCTTCCGGCTTGCGCCCTCGGCCCGTCATCTGGTGCGCAACCTCATCTACCCGGTGCCGGATCCGTCGATGCCGTTCTTGGGTGTCCACATGACCCGCACCACCCATGGGCAGATCGAATGCGGTCCGAATGCCGTCCCCACGTTCAAGCGCGAGGGCTATGGCAGGTGGGACTTCAACCTGCGCGATACCGCCGAGGCGTTCGGCTACCCCGGCACCTGGAGGCTGATGCGCAGACACCTTGCGTTCGGCATCGACGAATACCGGCGGGTGATCTGGAAGCGAGCGTTCCTGCGCCGCGCACGGCGACTGATCCCGGCACTACAGGTCGACGATCTGATCCCGGCGCGGGCTGGAGTGCGCGCGATAGCGATGGATCGTGGCGGTACCATCCTCGACGACTTCCGCATCCTCACCCGCGGTCGCGTCATCCACGTGCTCAACGCTCCCTCGCCGGCTGCCACCGCGTGCCTAGCCATCGGCGAACAGGTGGCCAAGCGGGCTGCTGAGGCCGGCTTCCTGAAACTACAGGCGGCAGGCTAGCCACGCTGGCTGCCATTTTTTCGCCTGGTTGTTTTGTGTTCCCGACCAGGTCCCGGTATGATGGGCGCCGCCGCGGCACGGCTGCGGCGGTGCACAGCGGGGCCCTGCGCCGCCTCGAGCTATGAGCGAGCGGCAACCACACAGGCGGGCCCCTTACTTGGAGATCATCTGACATGCTCATCTTCTCTCCGAAGGAGAACGACGCCAACGAGCCGCGCGCGGCGGTCACACCCGATAGCGCCGGGCGGCTCATCAAGCTGGGCGCCGAGTTGGCCGTCGAGGCCGGCATCGGCGCCGGCGCCGGGTTCAGCGACGAGGCCTACAAGGAGGCCGGAGCGACCGTGCGGGACGACCGCGCCGCCGCGCTCGGCGCCGCGGACATCGTGCTGAGGGTCCGGCCGCCGGAGCCGAGCGAGGTCGGCACACTGAAGGCCGGGGCCATCCATATCAGCTTCCTCGACCCGTTCAACGAAAAGGAGCTGGTCGACTCGCTGGCAAAGCAGCAGGTAAGCGCGATCAGCGTCGAGCTGGTGCCCCGCTCTACGCGGGCGCAGAAGCTCGATGCCCTCAGCTCGCAGCACAACCTGGCCGGCTACGCGATGGTGATCATCGGCGCCAACGAGCTGCGCACCATCCTGCCGCTGATGACCACCCCCTCGGGGACCATCCAACCGGCGCGGGTGTTCGTCATCGGTGCCGGTGTCGCCGGGCTGCAGGCCATCGCCACCGCGAAGCGGCTCGGCGCTCGCGTGGAGGCGTTCGACACCCGCCCCGTCGTCGCCGAGCAGGTGGAGTCCCTAGGCGCGCGGTTCGTGAAGGTGGACCTGGGCGAAACCGGGCAGACCGAGCAGGGCTACGCCAAGGAGCTGACTCCCGAGCAGCTACAGAAGCAGCAGGAGGTAATGGCCGATCGCTGCGCGCAGTCCGACATCGTCATCACCACGGCGCAGCTGTTCGGTCGCAAGGCACCGGTCGTGGTGACCAAGGAGATCGTGGCGCGGATGAAGCCCGGCAGCGTCGTTATCGACTACGCGGTCGAGTCCGGCGGCAACGTCGAGGGATCGGTGGCGGGCGAGAACGTCGATGTGAATGGGGTCACCATCATCGGCTACCGCAACATCCCCGGGCGGGTGGCGGCATCGGCCAGCCAGATGTACGCCAACAACCTCTACAACTACATCGACGAGTTCTGGAACAAAGACGAGAAGACCTTCGTCCTCGACCGCGAGGATGAGATCGTCTCGAGCAGCCTGGTGACCTACGACGGTCAGATGGTCAACGAGATGGTCAAGAACATCACGGGGCAGTAAATGGAAGCACTACTCGAATTCGAATTCCTGTTCTTCACCTTTCTCCTGGCCATGTTTCTGGGCCTGGAGCTCATCACCAAGGTGCCATCGCAGCTGCACACGCCGCTGATGTCGGGATCGAACGCGATCTCCGGCATCTCTCTGGTGGGTGCGCTCAGCATCGCCGCAGCGGAAGGGTCGAGCACCCTCACCACCATCCTCGGTGCAGCGGCCGTCGGTTTCGCCACGATCAACGTGGTGGGCGGCTATCTGGTTACCGACCGCATGCTCAGCATGTTCAACGTCGGCAAGAAGAAGGGTGACAAGAAGGGAGATAGCGCGTGACGTTCATCCCACCGCTGCTGTACATCATTTCCGCAATCCTCTTCATCCTGGGGATCAAGGGCCTCTCCAAGGCCACCACCGCTCGCCGCGGCAACGCCACCTCGTCGGTGGGCATGCTGTTGGCCGTCGTCGCCACCCTCATCAGTACCGGCGTCGTCGAGGTGCAGTGGATCATCGTCGGTGCGGCTGCCGGAGCCCTTATCGGTTTCCTGGCGGCGCGGCTGGTGCAGATGACCGGCATGCCGGAGATGGTGGCGCTGTTCAACGGCTTCGGCGGACTGGCCTCGCTGCTGGTCGGCTGGGGCACCTATCAGGGTGCCGCGGACAACGCGCTGGTCGGGCTCGGCAACTTCGCCGCTAACCCTTCGGAGTTCCTCGCCTCGCTCGGAGGCAGCTTCTCCTCCGCCACCATCTTCGCGGCGATTCTCATCGGCGGGGTCACCTTTACCGGTAGCCTCATCGCGTGGGGGAAGCTGAGCGGCACCATTACCCAGAAGCCTGTGCTGTTCTTCGGTCAGAACGTGGTCAATTCGCTCATCGTGCTGGCCATTCTGGCTGGTGGCGTCTGGTTCACCATCAACCCCGACTACTACTGGGTGGCGATCGCCGCCACCGGCGCCGCGCTGATCATGGGCATCATGGTGGTCATCCCGATCGGCGGTGGCGACATGCCGGTGGTCATCTCGCTGCTCAACAGCTACTCGGGACTCGCCGCCTGTGCGGCCGGTTTCGTCATACGCAACAACCTGCTGATCATCACCGGTGCACTGGTGGGTGCCAGCGGCATCATCCTCACCAACATCATGTGTAAGGCGATGAACCGCTCGCTGATTAACGTGCTGTTCAGCGGCTTCGGCTCCGGCACCGGTGGTGGCGGCGGTGCCGGCATCCAGGGCGAAGCGAAGTCGATGCAGCCCAGCGACGCCTACTACATCCTGGAGGCGGCCAGCAGCGTAGTGGTCATCCCCGGCTACGGAATGGCGGTGGCACAGGCGCAGCATGCGGTGCGTGAGCTGGCCGAGGCGCTCGAGGCCAACGGAGCCGAGGTCAAGTACGCGATCCATCCGGTGGCGGGGCGCATGCCCGGCCACATGAACGTGCTGCTTGCCGAAGCGAATGTCAGCTACGACCAACTGGTGGAGATGGACTCGATCAACCCGAGCATGGATACCCAGGACGTGGCCATCGTTATAGGCGCCAACGACGTGGTAAATCCGGCCGCCCACGAGGACGAGGGCAGCCCGATCTACGGCATGCCGATTATCGACGCCGAGAAGGCGCGCACCTGTTTCATTCTGAAGCGATCGATGGCCAGCGGCTTCGCCGGTATCGACAATCCGCTGTTCTTCAAGGAGAAGAGCTACATGATCTTCGGCGACGCCAAGGCCACGGTGGAATCGCTGGTCGGCGAGTTCAAAGAATCAGCCGCGTAGGCGGGCGCCCGCGAGGCGCGGGATAGTAGCCGGGCCGCGAAGTCCATGATGCGCGACAGGGGGGTTGTCAGCTGGCTATCCGTATACCGTACGGATAGTCGGGTGGGACCCCTCTCGCGCTGTCCGGCCGCTATGCGGGCAGAGACGCGGGTCGTCCCGCGTTGGCGGAGGCCAGACGCCTAACTGGCGGGGTCCACCTCACGCCGGTCTACGAAGCTCTCTACCGGGTAGTACTCGTACCTGACCGCTATGTCGGTGAAGTCCGCCGGAATCTGCCAGTCGAGGCGGAACACCAGCGGTAGCTCTTTCTCCTCGCCCGGTTCGTACGTGTCCTGAAAGAAGCAGAAGCACTGCAGCGTTTGCGTGTGCAACTGCGCGATCGGCGGATCGAAGACATGCCCCGCCTTCGCCGTAATGCTGCGGTTGGAGAGGTTCTTGGCGCGGAAGATGGCGCTGCCGGTCTCGCCGGGGCGAAGGCGGATGTTCGCCGGCTCTACGGTGAACTCGAACGGGAGTCCGTCCATCACCAGCGCGGAGAGATCGACCGTGTACACGAATGCCCAGTCGAGGAACACCCGCCACCCCTCCTCCTCGCGCCACAGCTCGACCGCTTCTTCGAACTCGAGCATGGGCAGCCGGTCATCCTGGGCCAGCCGACGCAGCCGATCTAGCCGCTCCTCGACCGGTTCGGCGCCGTTGATGATGCCATCGACTTCGACGGTCGCGGGATTCGGCAGCTGGCCAAAGACGTCGACGATGATCACGTCCGCGTCCGCAGCGGCCCTGGGCTCTGACGCCGTGAAGGTGAGGTAGCTGGCCATTCCCTGCACGACGCGCAGCGCATCCCCCTCGAAGGGACGATTCGCGGAGAGGTACTCCTCCCGCGTGCGGTAGCGCCGATCGGTGGCGGAGGCCAGATCGTAGATCGTGGCCGCATCCTTGACGTAGTGGGCGCGCAGATAGCGCTCCGCTACCTGGTCCGGCGACGGCTGTCGGGTAGCGAAGAACAGCGCCACGCCCACGGCGATGAGCGCGAGGGCGCCCCCCACTGGCAGCACCAATCGCCTCACGTCAGACCCACCCCCTCAGTATAGAGGCGACGTGCACTGCGACCAAAGCTGCGCTACGCTCCGGTGCTGTGATTGTCTACCGAACCGGTGACGGCGTCGTGGTGCGCCCAGCTGACGACGGCGAGGCGC
>CAJWOB010000211.1 GCA_913043885.1 uncultured Spirochaetaceae bacterium
CTCGTCGCTGTCGATCCACAGCGCACCTGCATCGAATACCTCGACGCCTTCGGTGTTGTTGACGTCGCCGATGGGGCGCGCCAGCGGCTGGCGCCACCGTTCAGTGCGGTAGCTGGTAATCTTCATGCGCAGGACTCCCTCAGACCGAGAGGCCGCTGATCTCGTGGCGGCGCTCGGCGTCGGTGATCGGTACCTCGTACAGGCCAGCCCCTGGCCGCCTGCCGGCCGGGCTCGGACCACTACGCGGTGGGGCGGCGTCCACCTGCTGGCGCTGCAGCGCGTTGCGGTCGATATCCAGCCCGAGGCCGGGGCGGTCGCCGGCGGTCAGCCAGCCGTCGTCGACCCGGATGTCGGTGGAGAACACGCCTTCGGTTGGCGCCGGGTCGGGCACCTCGATGTTCATTACGTGGGGCATCACCGCCGCCAGGTGGGTGTGGATCATCCCCGCCGAACCGCCCAGGGTCACCGGCAGCTCGCAGCCGAGCGCCGCATCGGCGATCTGCAGCGCCGAGGTAATGCCCCCCATCCCCACACTCACCTGCACGATGTCGGTGGAACGGTGGTGGAAGTAGGGGAGGAAGTCGCCGAGGGTGTCCAGGTTCTCCCCCGCGCACAGTGGCGTGCGAATTGCGTCGCGGATGCGGCGTAGGCCGAGGAAGTCCCAGCGGCGCGCCGGCTCCTCCACCCAGCCCAGATCGAAGCGCTCCTCCATCTCCCGCACCTTGCGGATGGCCTGCTTCGGCGACCAGTACTCGTTGGCGTCGATCAGCAGCCCGGGGCGATCGTCGGCGACGCTGAGGGCGTCCCGCATTACCTCCAGGCGGCGCAGGTCGTCGTCCTGATCGAGGCCCACCTTCAGCTTGCCGGCGCGCATGCCGTAGTCGCTGGCCATGCCGCGGTAGAAGGCGTGCAGCTCGTCATCGGTAAGGGGCATGTCGAGCCCGCTGGCGTAGCAGGGTATCCGTGGACGGCCGCCGCCGAGCGTCTTCCATAGAGGTTCGCCGTTGGCCTTCGCCTTCAGATCCCACACCGCCATGTCGAGCACGGCGATGGCGTCGTTGACCAGACCGTCGTGGCCACCCTTGAAGTTGAGGCTGGCCATCGCCTGCCACAGTCCGGTGGCGGCGCGTGGGTCCTGGCCCTCGAGTGCGCGTTCGACCAGGGAGCGGGCCTGGGGCACCACGCCGGGTGACCCCATCGCTACCCCCACCAGACCGGCGTCGGTGTGCAGCTCCAGCATGCAGGAGCTGCCACGGTTGCGTCCGCCCGGGCCGTTGGCGTCGCCGAGATAGCGGTTCTGATCGAACGCGAACAGGGTGGTGGAGAGGTCGGTGATCTTCATGGGGCTCCTCGGTAACTGCGCTCTCGGACGGCGTGGTGCATCGCACGTGCCCTCATGGGCTGTCTGTTTCGTCCTTGCGTTCGCGCACCAGGGTGGCCCGGGCGCGGTCTCCGACCAGGCGTATCTCCCGCTCGGCGCCGGCCCGCATGAGCGCGATGTCCTCCGCTTCCAGGCGCACCTGACACCCATCGACCTCGAGGTCGAGCACGCCTTCGAACACCGCCCAGTGCTCGTTGCCGTCCAGGGTCTGGCGGGCGACGTGGTCGACGCTGTCGGCATCGCCAATGCCCCCCGCAGCAAAGGAGATGCTGCGCATCTCATGCAGCGGGCAGCGGTCGCCGGCAGCTCGTAGCGGGCCGTTGTTGTCGACCCCGGCCACGACGATGGGGGGCACGGTCGGTAGGGGTGCGCCGTGCTCGTCCGGATAGAGGTGCAGCGGGCGCCGCTCGCGCTCGAGGCTGGTGACGCAGGCAGTCACCTCGTGGTGGGAGAACATCTGAAACCGGTGCATCGACCCCATCGGAGTGTACACCAGGGTGTTGGGGGTTATCGGGTGCATTACCTCATCCACCCACACTTCGCCGTGGCCCCCCTCGAACAGCCAGATCTCGTCGGCGTCGTGGTAGTGGGGCTCAACGCCCTCGCCGGGCTGGCCGCCCGGGAAGGTGCGCAGGCAGCGCAGGCGCGCCCACGGCGGGAAGGCATCCGGTTCCCAGTAGCCGGTGTTGCCGTTGCGGGAGACGACCCGAAAGCGGGTGCCGCTTACCTGCATCGCGGCGGATCGTACGCCCTCGACGTGGTGCCGGCCAAGTGGCTTGCGCTACCCTAGCGCCGCCCGAACCTGGCAGGCGGGCTCTCCCATCGTGAAGGTCAAGTTCTACGGTACGCGCGGCTCCATTCCGACGCCGGGCGGGAAATTCAGCACCTACGGCGGCAACACCACCTGTGTGTTGGTAAACGGCGTCGGCGGCGCCTTCGGTGTCCTCGACGCGGGCAGCGGGTTGCGCGTGCTGGGGGATGAGCTCGGCGAACGGCTGGCCGCCAGTGTCGAAGCCGGTACCGCGCAGCCGATACCGATATTGCTGTCCCACACGCACTGGGATCACATCCAGGGGTTCCCGTTCTTCAAGCCGACGTTCGACCCTCGCCACGAGGTTCTGGTAACCATCCACGGCCGCGAGGACGAGCAGCGCAACCTGGAAGGCGTGTTCGCCGGTCAGATGCAGGACGACTACTTCCCTATTCCGTTTGGTGCAAAGGGGGCCGCCATCCAGTTCAATCAAACTGACTTCAGCGACTACTCGGGGCCCGGTGGGTCTCGGGTCAATGCGTCGCCCCACCGCCATCCCGGCGGCGCCTACGGCTACCGCATCAACGGCGTCGAACGGGTGGTGTGCTTCTGCACGGACGTGGAGCACGAGGGGGCGACGGCTGATGCCATCGACGAGCGGGTGGTGGAGCTGGCCCGCGGCGCCGATCTGCTCATTCACGACGCCCAGTACACGCAGGAGGAAATGGCCGACAAGCGCGGTTGGGGCCACAGCAGCTGGCAGCAGGCGGTAGAAGTGGCGCGCCGGGCAGGGGTCAGCGCACTGGCGCTCACCCACCACGACCCCGAGCACGACGACGAGTTCCTGGCCGACATCGAACAGCAGTGCCGGCAGGAGTTCCCAGACAGCTTCTTTGCCAGGGAGGGCATGGAGATCGACCTCGGATAGTAGGTGAGCAGCCGTTGGTGGCGACGTCGGTGTTCGCGTTCTACGATGCGGAGGGAGTGGGAGATGGCGAGTGACCGGATAGCAGCGGTAGTCGAGCGGGTCCGTCGCGAGGGCTGGTGCGCGGTGCGCGGCGTCATCCCCCCAACGGAGGTGGCCGTGGTCTACCGGGCGGTGATGGAGGTGGCCGAGCGCGAGTGGGAACAGCACAGCGTGAACGGTCGGCTCGGCATTGGCGGGTTGATCGCCAAGACGCAGGCGATGGTGCCGTACGTGCTAGACGAACGGCTGCTCGGCACCGCCGAAGCGCTGTTCGGACCCAAGGTGCGCATCTCGATGACCCACGGCATCGTTACCGACCCCGGCTACGAGCGCACCAACTGGCACGGCGACTGGCCGTTCAGCCTCGGCAATCCCTACCAGATCCCCGCCCCCTACGCGGCCGATCAGCCGGTCAAGATCACTACTCTGTGGGCGCTCACCCCCTTCAACGCCACCACGGGAGGGACGCTGATCGTTCCGGGTAGCCATACCGCCGGCAACAACCCCGGCGGCGACATCGGCTACGACATTTTCGAACCCGTGGCTTCCGAGATGCAGCCAGAGCTGGAGCCGGGGGATGTCTTAGTAATAGACAGCCGCACTTGGCACACCAACGGCACCAATCGCAGCGATGGGCAGCGCGTGGGTATGGCGGTCCGCTACGCGGCGTGGTGGTACAACGTGCATCAGATCACGCCGGGGCTGGCGGAATTCGAGCGGATGGCGGCGGAGACCGGCGATCGGGCCAGCGACGTGGTGCCGATCAGTCGCGAGATCTACGACGCCCTGCCGGAGAAGGCCAAGCCGTTGTTCCGCCACATCGTCATCGGGCAGCGCGTCCTGCCGGACACGGTTGCCGAGCCGGCGTGGGGGTAACCACCCTGGACGATGCCATCCGCCGGGTTCGCTTCGAGGGTTGGTGTGCCCTCGACGCGGTCATCCCCCCGGATCAGGTTGCGTCGGTGCGGGACGAGGTGGTGCGCATCGGCGAGGCGCAGCGCCCGGAGAAGTGGGACGGCCGCGATCACATCGACGCGCTCATCAACAAGACCCAGGTATTTGCGCCCTACGTGACCGACCATCGCCTGCTCGGGGTGGCAGAAGCGCTGTTTGGCCCCCATGTGCGCATCTCGATGACCCACGGGCACACCCAGGCTCCCGGCTACACGAGGAACAACTGGCACGGCGACTGGCCGTTCAGCCTGGCCCAGGATTCGATCATCAAGGCACCCTACACGCAGCGGCAGCCTGTTCATGTCACCACCCTGTGGGCGCTCACCGATTTCAACGCGGAGACCGGCGGGACGGTGATCGTTCCCGGCAGCCACACCGCCGGCAACAGCCCCGGTGGCGATCTCGACTACGACCAGTACCAGCCGATTGCGTCGGAGCGGCAGCCGGAGATGCGGCCGGGGGATGTGTTGGTGATCGACAGTCGCATGTGGCACACCAACGGTACCAACCACAGTGACGAGCTGCGGGTGAGCATGGCAGTGCGGTATGCGCCGTGGTGGCTCAACGTGCTGTCGATCGTGCCGGGGCTGGCGGAGTACGAGGAGACCGTTCGGCGTCGAGACGGGCTGCGCGCCCACGACGTCATGGGTATGAGCCAGGAGGTGTTCGATGCACTCCCAGCCCAGGCGCAACGGCTGTTTCAGCACATGCTGGTCGGTCAGCGCGTGCCCAGCGCGGAGGAGGTGCTCGACGATGCGTGAGGTGGTGGACCTCCCCACCGCCAGCGCCGCCGACGCGGTGCGCCGGCTCACCGCCGTCCAGCAGGAGCTCGCGGCGGCGCGGCAGCTCGGCGTGCGGGGAGGGGGCGCCGCGATTCCCCCGTCCGTACTCCCATCGTCCACCCAAATGACATCAAGAGACTCTGGAAGCTTGGCCAACACTGCCGAAAGCGTGTTCGCGACATTGAATCCCACCACCACGGCCACGTTCCCACTCATCGCAGCACATCCTGTAGACGGATTCTGTTGCGATAAAGGGAAGCCCACATGGCCCCCTCAGACTGCGTCCATGACGGCGCATCCTGCCTCCGCTTCGCCCAGGCTTCGGGAATGTG
>CAJWOB010000212.1 GCA_913043885.1 uncultured Spirochaetaceae bacterium
AGTGGTGAACTGTCCACGAACCCGGGGCAACTCCAGAACACCCGCTTATTGTCGGCCCGGGGGGCCCTGGCCAGAACCCGACCGCCGGCTGGTCGACGCGCTAACCAGGAATGAGCACCAGCAGGCCGACGACGAAGATCACGCCGACCACGTAGATTCCTGTCGACGTCCCGGTGTCGAGGAAGTTGTACTGGAGCAGCATGGTTAGCGTGGCTGAGCGTAGGGGCTGGCGAAGGCGACCATGGCCCCGAGCCGTGGCGCCACCTCGTACTCCAGCAGATCGCCGATGAGCACTGCGTCCATGTCCTCGAATGCTGCCGCGATCTCGCGGAGAAAGCCGTTGAGCTCCTGGTAGAACTCGCTCTGCCCCTTACCGTCGATCGCCGGCTCGGCGTCGCCTGGCTCGGCCTGAGCAGGTGCCGCCGGGTCGTCGGCGATCGCCGCCTGAGCGCTCTGCAGTCGCCGTATCGTCGCCACGCTGCGCATAACCTGCTGCGTGTAGTCGGTGAGTGCGGCGACCGCCTCCATGGCCTTGCGGTCGTCGCCACTCTGCAGCCATATCGCTACCTGCTCGATCGATTGGCTGCAGGTCTGCAGCCCGTGTAGCTGCCGCTGCAGCGTCCCGTGCGGATCGCTGAGCTCACGCTCGATCTCGACCACGATCGCGTCCAGCGCGGTAAGTCGGTCGGCAAGAGCGTGGAGCTCGTGGGCGGGCAGGGTCGCGGTCGATCCGTTTCGCGAAGTGGCGTCGCGCAGCCAGCCCTGCAGCTCCACGAGCTGCGCTGCCATGGCCTGCATGTGTCGGTGGCCGATGATGGCACGCAGTCCCTCCAGCAGGTCGGGCAGTTGGCCCACGGCCGCGTCCACGTCGGCGCCACGACTCCCCTCGGCCAGATTCCCCCCCAGCAATCGGAAGTACTCGTGGAGGGTGCGGAGATGGGTAATCTGCATGGTGCGGTAGTCCTCGACGGTGAAATCAATCTCGTCTACGCTGTCCAGCGATACCTCGCCCCAGCGCTCCTTGTCCTCCAGCGAGCGCTTTGTGCCCGCGGTCGCCATTCGTCCCGCGGTGATGACCAGCCCGGCTGGGTCCAGCCAGCGCGAAACCTCGTCGGCGACCTCGCCGACGCTGTTCTCCTGTTCGAGCGTGAACTCCAGTGGTTGGCTGTTGATGAGGATCTTCATCGATCCTACCTCCCAAGGTTCTCTAGCGTGCGCCGTGATTGCTCCAACGACTGCACTGCCGCTTCCATCTCGGTGAACTGCTCGCGCAGCTCCTGCTCACGCCGATCCAGCCGCTCACCCAGCGATTCGATTTGGGTATTGCGGCGCGAGAGATTGCTGTCCAGCGTTGCCCGCCGAGCATCCATCACCCCGTTGGGTTGGATGTAGCTGGTCAAGAAGCGGTCCACGACGAAGGCAACGCCGGTGTCGATAACCAGGTCGTTGTCGGTGTCGTTACCAAATAGCTGCTTTACCTCTTGGCGGCGCTGGGCCAGCGAGGTGTTGAGCTGCTGTTCGTCGACCTCCAGGTAGCCGCGGAGCCGCGTACGGTCGAGCCCCGATCCCAACCGGCGCACATCGGTGGATACGCCGATCTGCGACAGCAACGCCAGATCCTGATCGGCGTCGGTGGGATAGGCGTCCATGATGGACTGCTGCAGTGTGCTCTTTAGGCGCAGCAGGGCCAGGTCGGACTGAAACAAGCCGAGTCGCGCCCGCGCGGTCTCCTGCTCTTCGTCGCTGAGGAAGGCAGCGTCGGTTACCACCGACTCGTCTTCTCTGGTGAGGATGTCGATCTCGGTGAGCAGCCGGTTGTAGGAGCCGATGAACTCGATGACCCGGCCCTTGATGAGCTCGGTATCGCCCATTACCTCCAACTGTACCGGGTCGGGGGAGCTCCCGTTCAGCGTCAGCGTGACTCCCGGTAGCAGGTCGTCGACGATGTTGCCCGGGCGCTGCACCTCGATGCCGTCCAGCAGCAGGCGGGCGTCTGCCGCCAGGCTGACGGGATTCACCGGCGTCTGGTCTCCGCGGGAGGCGCCATCGATAACCCGCGCACCGGAGATGTGCAGGATGCGGTGTGTGTTGCGGTTCTCGATGACCAAGGCGTCGATGGTGGTCAGCGAGCCGAGGTCTCGCGTCGCCGGCGTCTCACCGGCGCTGTCCACGAGCGCGGCGAGCGAGTGACTGCGGCCGCCACCCTCGGCGACGAGGAAGTTGCGGTCATCACGCCGCTCCGGCTGCTCTGGCGGTACGAATTGGGGAAGCGCCACCGTCGATGGCGCGTTGCGCAGTGTTATCCCCTCGAAGGTGACCGTGCCCCCGCTGGGCATGGTCGGTCCTGGCGGTGGGGTGCTATCGACAGTCTCTTCGGGCAACACCTCGGTGCGGTAGAGAAAGTGGAGCTCGTGCTGGGCACCCACGGGCGTCGGTGGCACCGAGATCCGTACGCTGCCGCCCGGCGAAACACTCAGGACCCCGTCGGTTATCTGAAACGCCGTCGTGTCAGCAACCCGCGTCTGGGCGCTGGACAGGTCGATGTCGACTGTCCCCTCTCCAGATCTGCGGACCAGACCGATCTCGACCCCCAAGTCGAGGGCGTCACCCTCCAGCTGGATGCGGTTGGAGGCACCGGTGGCGTCGGCCTCGATGGAAAGTAGCTGCGTGGTGGTGCTGTTGTTGATCACCCTCGCCCGTAGCGCCCCCTGGCCGCGCTCGTTTATCGCGTCGGCCAGCTGCTGGAGCGAGCCACCGGAGAAGGGAACTACCACTCGTTCCTCGCCAACCTGGAACTCGTAGCTGCCGGCGGGGGCGCGGTACTCGCGGCTCAGCGAGCTGCTGGCGAACTTGTCGCTGGTGGCGATACGCGAAACGGTCAGCCCACTCACGCTCTCGATGGCGGCGCGGCTGGCGGTCGCGGTCAGGACGCGCTCATCCGACGAGCGGGCCAGCTTCTCGTCGAAGGGGTTGCGGAACCCGAACAGCTCCTTGGCGCTGTCGCGGACGGTCGCCAGGCGGCGGTTCAGGTCGAGTACCGCGGTGCGTTGCTCGCCGATGGTGGCGACTTCGGACTCCACACGGTTCAACGGCAGCCGCTCGACCTGCATCAAGCGATCGATGGTTTCGGCGCTGTTGAACCGGTTGCTGGTTCCGGGGATGAGGATGGGACCGGCAGCGTCAGACATCTAGCGGTGCCTTCGCCCCAGAGGACGCCTACCCAACCAACTCATGGCTAGAATCTACCCCCTCCCCAGCGGCGGTCCGGCGATGATCAATCCCGTGTGTTGGTGACAAGCGCCATCGGCGCTGAAGCCAAGCTTCCGCTTGCTACCGCTGTTCGTCGACGAGAACGCCGATCGTTTCGCGAATACGGGCGATAAGGCGCTGAATCTCAGCGGTCGGTATCTCTTTGAGCACCCGTTCCGATTCGCCGTCGAGCACCTTGACGATCACGCGGTTGATCTCGCGGTTGTAGTTGAGCGAAATGCGCCTATTGAAGTGGCGCATGGCCTGCTCCAGCGCCACCACGGAGCGTTCGATCTCGCGCGGTTCGAAGTCCGCCTGTTCGGCGGGTACCGGGCGTGGCGCAGATTGGCGTGCCTTCACGTTGGATGGCACCAGATGCTCAGCCTTGATGACGCCGTCGCCGACGGCGGAGATGTCAATAGCCATGAGCGGCCTCCATACTACTGTCGTCGCCTCGAGGCCACCGACAGAACCGGTGACGCCTCTCTCTTGTACTTATCGGCGCCTCCGGAGCCGGACATTACGCGCTCGAGAGCGGGCCGCAGACGGCCTACTCTGGTGATGATAACCCAGGGGGCCAGACTGCCGAGACGAGCTCGACAGCCGGCCAGCCAAGAGACGACGTCCAGTGATCTCTTCGCAGCTCCCTGCGTCACATCGTCGGGAACGGTAGCAAACGCTTCGCGTTTGCTAGAGGCAGGATCTCCGATCCTGCAATGCGAACGCCACGCGTTCGCACAGAACCTTCGGTTCTGCCGATTAGCTCTAGCCGAACAGCTGGAGCACGGACTGCGGTCGCAGGTTCGCCTGCGCCAGCATCGCGGTTCCCGCCTGCACCAGAATCTGATTCTTGACGAAATCCACGGTCTGCTCGGCGATGTCCGCGTCGCGGATCTGCGACTCGGCCGCCTGCATGTTTTCGGCCGCCACGGCCACGCCGTTGGCTGCCATCTCGAACCGGTTCTGATAGGCGCCGAGATCAGCACGCTGCGCCGATACTCGCGTAAGCGCAAGGTCGATGCTGACGATCGCTCGGTTCGCCTGATCCAGAGTCGAGATAGAGATCATCCCCTCCTGGGTTCCGGTGAGCCCAAGAGCGTCGGCAGTCATGGTGCCGATGAATACCGCTTCGCGTTGGTCCATGTTAGCCCCCACTTGAAAGAACACTGGATTGCCCAGACCGCCCTGTTCGGCGCTGGCAAACCGTCCAGTGAGCATGTTCAAGCCGTTGAACTGCGCATGGGACGCGATTCGGTTCACTTCGTCCACGAGCTGCGAGACCTCTACCTGGATCTGCATGCGGTCTACCTGAGTGAAGATGCCATTCGCGGATTGCACGGATAGCTCGCGAATCCGGTGCAGAATGTCTGTGGTCTCGGCGAGATATCCTTCGGTGGTCTGGATAAACGCGACGGCATCCTCGATGTTGCGGACGGCGCGGTTGAGCCCTCGAATCTGCGAGCGCAGCTTCTCGGACACGGCCAAGCCGGACGCGTCATCACCAGCCTTGTTGATTCTCAGACCGGACGACAGCTGCTCGATGTTCCTGTTGAGCGATGCGTCCTGAATCCCGAGCAACCTGTTGGCGAACATCGCACTCAGGTTGTGGTTAATGATCATACGGTACCCTCCGTGAGTTGCTGCGAGGAGCATCCATGCTCCCCGTGTGTGCATTCCCCGGGCAGGGAGTCCGACCGAAACCGCCTTTCGCTCCTGTGAGCGTCGGGCCCGTTCCCTGTTCGGTCGACCTCACGCGGCGGGGCGCACACGCCGCCGGCCACTGATGCCGGCGGCTCACGCGCACCTACCGCGACCCGGCGCGCGACTCGCACCCGGGCCTGGAGGGTCCTATTTCAAAGACCGACAGCGTGGGGCGATATGTATCGCCACACGCCA
>CAJWOB010000213.1 GCA_913043885.1 uncultured Spirochaetaceae bacterium
GTACGCCCGGCGCCGAGCTGCTCTACGTCGACGCGGGGCGCGGGCGCGGCGCCTTGGTCAACCGCGCCAGGCAGCTGGGCATCGCAGTGCGCCGCGTCTCCGCGCGACAGCTGGACGAGGTGGCGCGGCGGGAAGCGTTTGGCGGCTCCAGCCACGCCTCCGGCCGCCACGACGGGGTCGTGCTGCGCCTGCCGGGCGGCCGCCGCGTCCCGCAACGGCCACGCGGCGATCGGCACGCCGGCAGTCGCGACGGGGACGGTTGGGAGGGCGCTCGCGCAGGGCGGCGGGACGAATCTCTGCGCGACTGGCTGAGAGTGCATCTGGAGCGCAGCGGCGGAGCGGACCTGCTGATCCTGGCCCTCGACGGGATCACCGATCCGATGAATCTGGGCTCCATTCTCCGCTCCGCCGACCAGTTCGGCGCTGACCTGGTGCTGCTGCCGCGCAGACGCAGCGCCCCGATCAGCGCAACCGTGCACCGTGCGTCGGCTGGCGCCGCCGCCCACGTGGCGGTGCGGGAGGTACCGAATCTGGACCAGGCGCTGACCGAGCTGCGCCGAGAAGAGGTCTGGATCTACGGTGCGGACATGGCGGGTGAGCCAGTAGCGACGGTGCGGCTATCCCGGCGGGCGGCGCTGGTGCTGGGGGCGGAGGGCAGCGGCCTGCACCGTCTGACCCGGCAGCGGTGCGATCAGCTGCTGCGGGTGCCCACCCAGGGGGCGGTCGACTCGTTGAACGTCGGCGTGGCCGCCGGCGTGCTGATGTACGAGATGCGCCGTCAGTGGGCGCTGGCTGACGGCGGCTAGCCGTCCAGGAAGCGGCGGCCGATGTCGCGCCGATACCAGGCGCCGTCGAATTGTACCGCGCCGGCCAGCCGGTACGCGGCGGCCACGGCATCCGGCAGCGCGCTGGCCACGCCAGTCGCGGCAAAGCAACGCCCGCCGTTAGTGCTAACGGCGCCCTCCTCGCCAGCTGCGGCGTCGCTGTGCGGCGTGCCGGCCAGCGTGCCGGCGTGAAACACTACTCCGTCTGCGCTGTCTTCCGCGGGAAGCGCACGCACCGGGATGCCGCGATCGTAGCTGCCGGGGTAGCCTCCGGCCGCCACCACCACCACCGCGGCGGCAGCGGCGGTCCAGCGCAGCAGGGACGGGTCCAGCGATCCGCGCGCCGCGGCCATCAGAGCGGCACCCAGGTCGCCGTCGAACAGCGGCATCAGCGCCTCGGTCTCCGGATCACCGAACCGAACGTTGTACTCGACTACCTTGGGGCCGTCGTCGGTGACCATGAGGCCGATGAACAGCACTCCCGGATAGCCAAGCCCGCGTCTGCGCAGCCCGTCCAGGGTGGGCTGCACGATCCGAGTATCGATCTGCTCGGCGAGTGCCGGGGTAACCGCAGGCACCGGGCACACGCAGCCCATCCCGCCGGTGTTCGGCCCCGCGTCACCGTCGAAGGCACGCTTATGGTCCGCACACAGGGGGAAGGCCACCGCGTCGCGGCCATCCATCAGCAGCAGTTGCGAGAGCTCCCACCCCTCCAGGTATTCCTCGACTAACAGCGTCCCCTGCTCCAGCCCACGCCTGCCGTGATCGCGTAGCGCCAGGTGATCGTCGGACACCAACACACCCTTGCCCTGCGCCAGCCCATCCCACTTCACCACGCTGGGGCCGCTCGCCGCTTCGAGTAGGGCCTCGAGCTCTTCGGCAGCCGTCACCCGGGTGCTACCGGCGGTGGGGATGCCTTGCTCGCGCAGCAACTGCTTGCCAAAGGTCTTGCTGCTCTCGAGCTGGGCGGCTGCGGCGCCGGGTCCGATGCAGGCGATATCCTCTGCACGGAGCCGGTCGGCGGCCCCGGCGGCCAGCGCATCCTCGGGGCCGATGACCACGAGATCCGCGGCAGCCACCCTGGCTGCGGCCACGATTGCCGCCGGGTCATTGGCGTCGACGTCTTCGAGGTTCTGCCCCAGCCGCTCGGTTGCCGCGTTGCCCGGCGCCGATACCACGGCGGCGACGCTGGGGCTCCGCGCCAGCCGCCACGCCAGCGCGTGCTCGCGGGCCCCCGACCCGACGATGAGGATGCGCAAAGGTGTGCTAGGCGAGGGCGCGGTCCGCGGCGGGCGCACCGGCGGCCACGTTACCCTGCGTCTGCGCCTGCGCCCGGAGGACGGTGAAGTTCTTCATGACACGGATGAATTTGATGGACTCATTGTACTCCTGAACCAGAGCCCCGATGAACTCGCGGTTCCCGGTACCGGAGATGACCTTGATGTTGGTGACGTGGACCGGCGCCTGCTGCTTGTAGTCGTTGATGACGTCCAGGAGCATATTCGCCAGGTTGTAGAACAGGTTCGTGCCCTCTTCGATGAGCTTGTTGGCCCGCCCGTTGATTTGGTCGACGAGCTTGTTGAGCGCCGCAGCGGTTTGTTTGCTCGGTTTTTCTCGGTAGCGGTGAATCGCTGCCACCGAGACGCGTCCGCCATCGACCAGGGAGTCTTCGAATCCGGATATCGACTCGAGGATCCCGCTACATCCGTAGAACAGATTCGACAGGCTGGTGAGGTAGCTCTTGTCCTCGAAGTAGCCCTCGACCATGAGCTTGTTGACCCGCTCCTTCATGGCCTGCTCGAACCGCAGTGTGGTGAAGCTCTTGAGCACCTGCAGTCCACGGACATGACTGAAGGTGCTGTAGCCGTCTTCGTGGAGTGTCCGCGCGGTCTCCTCGTCGTAGCCGCGCAGCGCCAACAGCTCTGCCTCGTTGAACAGCCCCTTGATTTCCCGAGTAACCGAGTTCTCGCGCCGCTCGCGGATTATGCGATCGCGGTCGCGCTGATACTGCCGTTTGACCCGATCCCGGTAGCTGGCGAGGTAGACCTTCATCTCCCGGTCGCTCTCCGGCACGAAGTAGGGATCCTTTCGAGAGGCGCGAATCAGGTTGACCAGGGCCAGCGGCGACAGCTGCCGTTTGAGCATACGATCGAGCCGTGTGACCGCTCGCTTGACCTTGTCCTTGCTCTCGATCGAGCCGGCAGAGCCGAGTCGATCCAGCAGTAGGGACATATTGACTTCCACACCCTGGCTCATGTCGAGGCCGCTGAGCAGAAAGTAGATGTCCAGAAGCTCGTTCTCTGCCTTTGACGCCTGCACCCCCTGGAAGTTGGCGCGGGTATCGGCGGTAATGGTCTTGATAGCCGGATCGAACAGCGCCAGCAGCCTGACGAAGTTGTGGCGACAGAGCGCCGCCAGCTGCTCGAGCTGCGTGAACTTCGCGTCGAAGCTGGCCAGCGCGGGCGTGGCGAGCTGTTTCGTGAAGGCGTCGAAGTCTCGGTCGAGCTTGCGGATCTCGTCGTCCAGTGACGCGAAGCTGGCCAACCGCTCCACCATCGAGTCGTAAGAGAAGCTAGTGCGGCGGTCCCGAAGCGGCTCGGGTAGGTGACCCTCCACCAGCGCGTCGCGAAAGCGGTCCGCGAGCTTGGGGTTATCGTTGTCGAGCGTTTGCCGCAGGATCTGACATACCGGCTGTAGGGCGAGAGTGAAGTTGTACACCACGGTGGCGAAGCCAGGGAGCACCTGCTCGCCGCCGCGTTCGATGTACGCAGGATTGATCCCGCTGAGGTCCTGGTGCAGCTTGCGGAGTGCTCGGCGCCGGTCCGCCTCCTCCGGATTGTTGCTGAATATGGAGAAAAGCAGGTCCTGGACGGCCTGCCACAGCGTGCCCACAGCACAACGATCTTAGTTGATCGTGGAAGGCGGCATCAACGTTTCCGGTCGCAGCCGGTCACTCCATCAAGCCGTCCCGCATTGCGCCGATACCTGAATAGGTGAGCCCGAGTGGCGCGGTGCGCGACTGTTCGTGCGTCCGGTGGCGCTTCGGGAGGTTGTTCGCCCATGATCGCCGTGCTAATTTCTTTTTCCCTCCGCCACGTGGCCTGGCGTTTCGCTCGGCTCGAGGCGGATGGAGATTAGATCGGCGCCGCGAACCGCGAGGCGCGCTCCGCCTGCGGCCCGCGGCCGTTCGCAGCGTCCTCGTGCAGCAACACGAAGCGCGCTACACGGAGCGAGGGTGTCCACAGCTCACAGCTACAAGGCCGCTGAGCAGCAGGCGGTAAACGCGGCCTCGCGCATCGCCGGCGCTACCTGGCGACGACTGGTGAGCTTCCTCCGCATGCTGTTGCAGCGCGGCAACCAGAAGTTCACCGTCATGTTCATTCCGCACTCCGAGCGGAAGATCTTCAACTTTCAGATTTCCGTCTTTGCGCTGCTGTTCGTGGCGACACTGCTGAGCACGGTACTCGTCGTGTTCTTTTCACTCTCCGCCGGATACACACAACGGAACGAGCGCTATACGCAGACCGCCGAGTCTCTGGCTTCTTCCGAGGCGACTCTCGAGAACTTCGGTAACGAGGTGCGCGAGCTCGATCGCGTAGTTACGGAGTTCCGTCAGTCGCTGGAGAGCGTGCTCAACGTCGTCGGCAACGAGGCTGCCCGCGGCTTCCTCGCTGGGGGAGTGGGCGGCGACCTGGCGTCCTTCGTCAGCGAGTCCCTGGTGCTTGCCGAGGACGTGCGCAGCATCACCGAGCTGCGCAGTCTGCGCTCCTACCTCGAGGGGGCGATTGGTCCTCTGCGAGAGATCGAGCAGGTGCTGCTGGGGCAGAAGGAGCTCATGGTCGACATTCCCACGCTGTGGCCGGTGCGCGGTGGCAAGGGCTCCATTACCAACGAGTTCGGCCCCGCCACCCACCCGATTTCCGGGGAGTGGTACCTCCACCAGGGCATCGATATCTCATGGCTCCGTGGCACCGAGATCCTGGCGACGGCAAACGGCAAGGTGCAGCGTGTGGGGGACGACCCGCGCAATCTGGGCATCTTCGTCGTCCTCCGGCACAAGTACGGCTTCGTGACGCGGTACGGACATCTCGATCGTGCCATAGTCGAGTCGGGGCAGGAGGTGCAGCGCGGCGACCTGCTCGGGTACATGGGAAGCACTGGGCTGTCCACCGGGCCGCATGTCCACTACGAGGTGAGGATAGCCGAAAACCTCGTCGAGCCGCGGCAGTTCCTCTCGATTACTGGCGGCAGTGGGGCGCTGCGACGCTAGATGGCTGACGGCGGCGCCAGCGACAACATCGACGTCCAAGCCCAG
>CAJWOB010000214.1 GCA_913043885.1 uncultured Spirochaetaceae bacterium
GGCGTGGCGCCCTGTCTTCGTCGCGGTGGCGCTGCTTGCCGCGGCCAGCTGCGGTGGCGAGGCGCCCCCGCAGCCGATCCACCCTGCCCTCGCCATCACCGCCGGCTCGTTGGCGGACCTCATCGAGGGGCTCGACCCGGCGGACGCGGAGCGGGTGCTGGCGCGGCAGCAGGTGTTTCTCCAGCTGCTGGTGGATGCGCTGGCTGAACCGCCGGAGCTGCTGTGGCTCATCGACAAACAGCACGCGCTGCCCAACGACTACGAGCCCACCGATCTGATAGGGCTGGCCGGCTACCCCCTCAGCGTCAATCGTGACAATCACCGCCTGCGGCGAATCGTGATGCCCGACCTGTTAGCGATGGCCGAGGCCGCCCGGGCCAGCGGACGGGAGCTGCTGGTGTCCTCCACCTACCGTTCCTACGAACAGCAGCAGGCCACGTATGAGTACTGGGTGGATCGCGACGGGCAGGCGGCCGCCGATCGTTACTCCGCTCGTCCTGGGCACTCGCAACACCAGCTCGGCACGGCGGTCGACTTCGGCTCTATTCGGCTCGAGTACGGCGACACCGACAACGGCAGATGGGTACTGGCCAACGCCTGGCGTTTCGGCTTTTCACTCTCGTACCCCGACGGCTACGAGTCGCTCACCGGGTACACCTACGAGCCGTGGCATTTCCGCTACATCGGGCGCGTGGGGACCCAAATCGAGCGGGAGTTCTTTGGCGGCATCCAGCAGCGGATGCTGGAGTTCCTCAGCGAGAGCCGGCCGCTGCTGCTGCTGTCGCGCCGGTCCACGCTCGAACGGTAACACCGTTGCGCGGCGGGCGGCCGCGTCCGAGCGGGTCCGACCGTCGGCCCCGCTTCACCCCTTGCCGAGCGGGTCCGACCGTCGGCCCCGCTATCGCCCGTTGCCGACCGGGCCGACCGCTACCGCCCCGTGACGCAGCACCCGTGGTGGCGACACCGTGGCGTCCACCAACGTGGAGGGGGGTGAATAGCCGACCACCCCATCATCGACGATCAGATCGATGCGGCGGCCAAACCAGGCAGCCACCTCGCGCCCACTGCGCGCCGGCGCGACGCCCGGCGGGTTGGCGCTGGTCGAGAACAGCGGCCGCTCGACGTCGCGGAGCACCGCGCGCAGCCATGGTGGACGGGGCACGCGGATGGCGACGGTGCCCCCCGCGGGTGCGGCGAGCACCAGCGTAAGTGCGCCCGGCCATCCCTGCGCTAGGTCGCGCGGCACCTCCGCTGAGAGGTATCTCTCCACCGCGGCCAGATCCGGCATCAGTAGCAGGAACGGCTTGCGGCCATCCCTTCCCTTGAGTGCGCGCAGCTCGTGCATCGTTTCGGGGGCGACGCCATGGATGCCGTAGACGGTATCGGTCGGCATCGCGACCAGGCGTCCTGAGCGGAGCGCGGCGACGATGCGCCGATGACGGGGGTGGTGCGCGACGGTGCCCGGCGCGCTAGTTGGCGTCGACACGCCCCGCTCGCCGCGTCACCTCGGTGGGTCGCTGGTTGGGTCGGACTGCTGCGTCGGCGCGTGCCACCCACTCGGCCTCGGGCTGGCCTGTCGTGGGCCGGGGGTCCCGACCGCCGATGTGCGAGCCCCACGCGTCGCCGTGCTCGTGGCGCAGGGGCGATTGGCGTTGGACGCCGCGACGGCGCCGCGGTCTGCGTTCGTCAGACCGTCGATTGCCCCTGCCGACTCTCCTGCCCTCAGCTGCCTGCCCTCGTGCGCGGATGGCGTCCGCCGCAGTCACAATGAGGAACAGCAGCGCCCCGAAGGAGAAGCCCATCGGCAAGGTCTTGGCTCCGCCATGCGACCGCGGCAGCCGCTCGTGTACCAGGGGGCCGACCGAATAGTAGGTGGCGTCGAAAACCTCACCCCGTTCGGCAACGGCGCTTCGGCCGCGGCCCTCGCTGATGCTCACCACGGTCTCGCCGGGGCGATAGTAGCCGAGCTCCCGCGCCGCCAAGCGGACCGCTTCGGCGTCGGATTGAAATCGGGCGAGCTGGCGCTGCAGTCGCCGGTGCGCGGCCTCTATCTCCTCGATGCCGCCCACAAGGCGATCGCGGTATTCAGCAGCCTGCCGGTAGGCGATGATGCCACTATCCCCCAGAATCAGAGCTATCGTGGCAGCCGCCGCAAGCCCGGCGACCATGCAGTAGAACAGCCGTTGAAGTCTCATCTACTATTATGACGCGTCTGCGCGTCGCTACTATTAGCGACGGCCGACGGGCGCCTGGACTTGAGAGGCGGAAGTCACTGCGTGGACGCCGCGAATGCGTGGACCGTGGTGCCGAAAGGTGGGTTCAGAAAGCGTCGGTGGTGCACCGATACTGAGAGGAGTGGGGTGCACACTACCGCGGTGTGTGGGACACAGCGGAGCGAGCTTGCACTCGCGGGAGTAGTACTCAGAGATGTCGACTGACGACCACACAGATCCACGCACCGACGACATCGAGAACATCTCGTTCTCTGCCACCGAGCTCGACGACATCGTCAACAGCGCAGAGATCACAGAAGAGAACGTCGCGGACGATGACCTCGAGGAGTACGGCGTCTGGGTCAAGGTCGGCCCGGAGGACGTAACCGAGTCTGCGGACGACCTCCCGCCAGCCGAAAACGATGCTCCCCTCACCGATCTCGACGACGCGGAAGAGGACTTCCTCACCGGGGAAGAGGAGTCGCTGCTCGGTGACGTAGACGGTGAGAGTAAAGAGGGCGGCGATGCTGTCGCCAGCGCGGGCGAGAGCGGCGACGTTCTCGGCACCGTTGAGGACACTCTCGGCGCAGACGCTGACCTGGATCTGGACATCCCGGATGTGGAGGATCTGGTCGAGGGCGAGGAAGGAGAGGAAGAGCCGGAGCTGGACACCGACTTCGAGCTTGCCGAGGTGAAGTCGGCGGCCTCCGCAGAAGAACCCAGCTTCGACGTCAGCCCCGAGGACGTTGCCGGCGACGACATCGAGGTTCCTCTCACCGATGAAACCAAGTCCGAGTCGGGCGAGCTCGCCGACTTGGCGGACCTAGGCGACGACGACACCGTCTCCCTGGCGATAGATAGCACACCACCACAGCCGACATCCGACGGTGACGCGTCCACGGCCTCCCTCCTTGCCAAGATGGAACGTGAGCTGCTCGCGATCATGGAAGAGATCACCGACGTCAAGCGCGAGCTAGGCGAGCTGCGCAAGAGCGACATCTCCTCCTCGGAGCCGAAGACCGAGCCTACCGGGTTCTTCGACGGCGACGATGACGAGACCATCGCCCTTACCGGGGACGAGCTCGACGACATCCTCAGCAGCGCGGACATCACAGAGGAGATCGCGGAGCCAGAGGACGCACCTGCTCCGCTGGAGATCGATGTCGTCGGCGACACCGCCGAGGGCGACGCCGGGTTTGGTGGCGACGACGCGCTGGGCACTGACGTAGACCTTGGCCTCGATCTGGGGCTCGAGGGGGAGGACGCCGAGGTCGATCTGGGAGCCGGCGAGGCTGCTGCCCCAGAGGTAGACCTGGAGATTGGCGACATCGGCGGAGAAGACGACGCCGTCGACTCGCTTATCGATGGGGAAGACCTGATAGGCGCGGACAAGCTGGATGACACGGACGCCGACGTAGCCGATGAAGGCGCCGACTTGGAGGTGGGACTCGACGCGTCCGAGGCAGAGCCGGCTCCCGCCGTGGATGAGTTTGGCCTAGACGCCGATGCCGGGGCCGAGGATCTCCTGCTCGAGGAAGAGCCAGATGCCGGCCAGCCTGAAGAGCTGGTGCTCGACGAGGAGCCGTTGGCGACTATCGAGCTCGATGATGAGAGCGCCGGCGCCGACGACGCGCTGGAGCTGGTCGAGGAGCTGGAAACAGATGAACCCGATATCGAGCTGGTGCCGGCGGCAGAGGCGGCCGAGGTTGAAGACGTGGATCTGAGCATCGACGGAGAAGATCAGCCGCTGGAGCTGGCCGACGAACAGCCCCTGGATCTCGAGGAGACCGGCGCCAGAGACGATGGCACCGTTCTCGAGATCGAAGAGGTTGCCGACGAGGCCGCCACCGACATCAGCGCGGAGCTCCCCGATGAGCACCGTGGTGATGCCGGCACCATCACCCTCGAGGGAGCCGATGCAGCAGTTCCCGACGACCTCAAACAGGACATCAAGTCGGTTCTGGCCTATCTGGATCAACTCCTCGACGCGCTGCCGGAAGAAAAGATCGAGGAGTTCGCACAATCCGAGCACTTCGGAGTGTACAAGAAGCTCTTTGAGAAGCTCGGGCTCGAGGACTGACCCCGCCGCCTGGGCAGCACTGCCCGGCGCGATCGAGCATTGAGCTTCCTGCGTAGGACGGCTCAGAGCCGGCCGACTCAGCCGGCCCCGCACAACAAGGAAAGCCTACTCGAGCGGTCGCGGCGAACAGCGTCGCTGGCCAAGCGCGCGCGCGAGCTCGATGCAGCGCCACCGGCCGCCTCAGCAGCGCCCCAAGCCGCCCCGACGCCAAAGTTCCCTGCGTCGCCACTACAGCTTGATTCCCGGGATGCAGCGGAGGCCGCCAACCAGGTAGTCGACTGTGCAGACGCTGGCCTGCGCGGCCCACTGGCGGCTGCCCAACTTGCGCGCTGTCTTGGCGAGCGGCTCCCGTCTGCCGCGGTGCTTGCCTTTGCGTCGGCCGCCGGGGCGGGGCCGCTTACTCCGTTGGCGGCCATTGGCGCGCACCGCGACCTGCTGCGGCAGACTCAGATCGACCCTGAGAGCGCCGGCCTCGCGCCCGGATCACCGCTGGCCAGCACCGGCGCCGTCCTGCTGACATCGCGCGAGCAGCACAGTAGCTACGCGGCACTGTTCCCCGGGGTGGACACCGCAGCGCACGGCCAATGGGCCGTGCTGGCCCCTACCGACGACGGCGTCGCTACGCTGCTCATCGCCATGTGGCAATCCCCGACGCTGACGCTGGTACCAGCGTGTTCAGAACCAACCGAGTCGTTCCTCGCTGCTCTGGCAGGTCGCTTGGGCTCGGCGCTCTCCTCGCAGATGACGTCGCCACCATGGCGGACTGGCGCCGCGGCACTGCGCCAAGCTGCCGAGGCAGACCACGAAACACCGGCAGCGGACAC
>CAJWOB010000215.1 GCA_913043885.1 uncultured Spirochaetaceae bacterium
CCTCGTCGAGCCGACCGGCGGGCGGGCGCTGTTTGCCGGCGAAGATCTGTTCCAGTTATCACGCAGTGAGATGCGGCGACGGAGGCGGCAGCTGCAGATTATTTTCCAGGACCCGTACTCGTCGCTGAACCCGCGCATGACTGTAGCCGAGCTGGTGCGCGAGCCCTGGGCCATCTTCCCCGATGTCGTACCGCGCGGGGAATGGGCCGATCGCGTCGCCGACCTGCTGACGCGGGTGGGTCTCAACGCCGACGACGCCAGCCGCTATCCGCATCAGTTCTCAGGCGGCCAGCGCCAGCGTATCGGCATCGCCCGCGCGCTCGCCCTCAACCCTGAGATCTTGATCTGCGATGAGCCGGTCTCGGCGCTCGACGTCTCCATTCAAGCGCAGGTGATCAATCTGCTGGAGGAGATCCAGGAGACGTTCGGGCTCTCCTACATCTTCATCGCCCACGACTTATCGGTTGTACGCCATATCTCAGATCGGGTTGCGGTCATGTATCTCGGCAAGGTCGTCGAGCTGGGCACGTGGGAGGAAGTCTACGAGCGGCCGACGCATCCTTACACACAGGCGCTGCTATCGGCCGTGCTAAGCGTCGCGGCGGCCCTCGGCGAACGTACAGCCCCGGTGCCGCTCGGCGGCGAGGTACCGAGCCCCACCGAGCGGCCAACCGGCTGCGCGTTTCACACCCGCTGCCCCCGTTTCCTGGGCGAGCAGTGCGTGCGCGAGGCGCCGCCGGTGCAGCAGGGGGTCGACGGGCACCGGATCGCCTGCCATATACCGCTAGCCGAGCTGGCTCGGCTCCAGCAGCGGGCGGCGCCGGTGGCATCACCGACATCGGGAGACAGCAACTAGTGGGGCTATTCGTGGCGCGGCGATTCGGTTTCCTGCTGTTGACCATGCTGCTGACCTCGGTGCTGGTGTTTGTGATGTCCCAGCTGATTCCGGGGGATCAAGCGAGCGCGGTGCTCGGCAGGGAGGCGAGCGAGGCCACCCTGCGAGGGTATCGGGCCGAGCTGGGGCTCGACCAGCCCCTGCCGTTGCAGTACCTGCGGTGGCTGGGCCACTTCCTACTGGGCGACTGGGGGCACTCCGCCACCGCCCGCGCCAACATTCTCCCCTACGTCATAGGGCGGCTCGGCAACTCGCTCCGTTTGGCGGTGGTGACGCTGCTGATCGCCGTGCCGGCGGCCGTCGCGCTCGGGGTGTGGACCGGCGTGCGCCCCGATCGCCCCGTCGATACGGCGGTGAATATCGGCGCGCTCGCCGTAGTCAGCCTGCCGGAGTTCATTACCGGGCTGCTGCTGATCCAGGTGCTCGCGCACTGGCTAGGGTTGCTGCCGGCGAGCTCGTCCGTGCGCGCCGACAGTGCCTTCTTCGAGGCGTTGCCGTTCCTCGTCCTGCCCGCACTTACCGCCACGCTGGTGTTGTTGGCCTACATCACGCGCCTGATGCGTGCCGGCGTCGTAGAGGAGATGAAGCGCGGCTACGTGCGCACCGCAGTCCTCAAAGGGCTCACCACCGGCGAAGTGCTGCGCCGCCACGTGCTGCGCAATGCGCTGATGCCGACGGTTACCGTCATCGCCATTAGCTTTGGCTGGCTCACCGGTGGGCTCATCGTCATCGAGAACGTGTACAACTACCCGGGTCTGGGTCGGCTGCTGGTGTTCGCGATCGACAATCGCGATCTACCCTTGATTCAGGCGATCACGGTAGTGGTGGTGCTGGCGGTAGTGGGCGCCAACCTGGTCGCCGACTTGGCCTACGCCTATCTCGACCCGCGCATACGCCTGCGCTGATGGCCCTATCGCCGTGAAGGTGGCGCTCATCGCCGACATCCACGCCAACGCCCGCGCGCTGGAGGCGGTGGACGCGGCAGTCGAAGCCTGGGCGCCCGATCACGTGGTGGTGCTTGGCGACACGGTGAACCGCGGGCCACAACCGGCCGAGTGCCTACGGCTGGTGCAGGAGCGCCAGCGGCTACGGGGCTGGCAGGTTATCGCCGGCAACCACGAGGAATACGTGGTGTCGTTGGCAGCGGACCCGCCGCCGCCTGGGAGCCATCGGCATGCGGTGCATCGGCATACCTGGTGGACGGTTACCGCGCTGAGTGAGGAGCTGGTAGCGGCGCTGCGGCAGCTGCCCGGTGAATGCCAGCTAGCCAGCCCGGCGGGCCTGGCACGGTTCACCCACGGGTCGCTCCTCGGCAGTCGCGACGGCGTCTACCCCGAAACCACCGATGAGGAGCTGGCGCAGAAGGTAGACCAGACCGTCTCGCTGTTCGGCGTCGGCCACACTCACCGGCCGCTGCTGCGCAGGCTGGGGAGCACGACGGTGGCCAACGCCGGCTCGGTCGGCATGCCGTTCGACGGCGACCACCGGCCTTGCTACATACGCGCGGCAGCCACGGCGCGGGGCTGGCAGCTGAGCGTAGAACGCCTCGCCTACGACTGGGAGGGCGCCGGGCGGGCGTATCGCGAGGGCGAGTTTGCCAGCGGCAGCGGTCACATCGGCCGGGTAATCCGGCGTGAGTTCGAGCTGGCGCGTCCGCTGCTGGCCGACTGGACCAGGCAGTACCAGCGTGCGGTGCTGGGCGGACAGCTCTCGATCGATCACGCCGTAGAGCGATTCCTCGCCAGCGTCGCCTAGCCCCGGCTACCCGCGCCTAGATGAGGTCTTCGAGGTCGCGGCGGATATCGGAGTCGCTGAGGCCGAGTTTGAGGTCGTAGCGGATGGTCCGCGCGATCTTGCGCTCCTGGGCGTGCGAATGCGTACTTCCTTCGGGTAGCCACCCGCGGGCCACCGCATCGCGAACGATCTGCCGCGCCTTCTGCTGCGGCAAGAAGAACCGATAGGCGATGCGGCGAGCGGAGGCGAGTGCCCAGCGCACGGCGAAATAGGCAACCAACCCGCCCAGTGGCGCGATGACGATGTCGCGCACCAGAACACCAGCATCGTCGTCGATCAGCTTATCCCAGGCGACGATCGGGCTCACCGCCAACGATGCCAGCACCACCACTCCGGAAAACACCGCCCAGCGCTGTGTCCACTGCCGATACCGCGCCTCGGTCACCCGTGGGCAGCGCTCATCGTTCGAGGCCGAGCTCGGCGTGGGTGAGCTGCTCGGCGCCGTCCTCGGTGATAAGGAAGTCGTTCTCCAGTCGGATGCCGGCCGCCAGCGACTCGTCGTACACGCCGGGCTCTACCGTCACCACGTCACCGGCGACCAGGTGGTCGTCGAACTCCGGGTTGAGATAGGGCGCCTCGTGAGCGGACAGGCCCACGCCGTGCCCGAGGTGGTGGAAGAACGCCCCCGGATAGCGGGAGTCGAGGGCTTCGCGCGCACCCTGGAACAGCTGCAGGCAGCTGACCCCGGCCCGCAGGTCGGCGGACGCCGACTGCAGCGTGTCGGCTACCAGCTGCCACGCCTCCTGCTGCGCGTCGCTGGCGGTTCCGGAGACCGCGAATGCCCGCGAGGCATCGGCGGTATAGCCCCGGTACTCGACACCGAGATCGAGAATCCATAGCTCGCCGGCGCTCGCCGCACGGTCGCGTGCCGCGCCACCGACGGATCCGGACTGAAAGTCCTGGCCGAATCGGCCGATTTCCTCGCCGGCGGTCTCCACCGCTACCCGGTATAGCTCGCCATGTAGCGTCAGCTCGTTGAGCCCAGGCTCGATGCGCTGCCGGGCATGGGCGTAGCAGGCATCGATGCAGGAGGCGGCCTCGCGCACCAACCCCAGCTCGTCGGCGTCCTTGACGCGACGCATGCGGCGAATCGGCTCGATGAGGTCGATTGGTTCGGTGCCCAGCAATGGGGCCAACAGCAGCGGGCATTGAGGCAGGTCGCCTCCCACCCGGCCCGACACGTCGATGCCGGCAACCAGCTCGGCCAGCCGCTCGTCCTGATCGGGACGAATGGTGCTGGCGTGGGCGTTGGCCACGAATGTGCGTACCTCCGTGGCGGCCAGCGACTGCTGTTGCTCGCTGGTGAGGGGCGCCAGCTCCCCGGCGGCTAACGTGGCGGAGGCGCCGGTAACCACCAGCGCGGCACGGGTGTGCAGCGACGAGAGATGCCCGCTGAAGTAGTAGACGTTCTTGCGTTCGGTGATGATCGCCGTATCGACGCCACGATCGGCCATCGCTTCTCGCAGGCGTCCGAGCCGCTGCTCACAGCCCTCTCGAGTCAGCACGCCTGACCCCCGACTCGGGGCGCCACCGGCATGCGCCCCAGCTGCCGCTCTCTGCCCTTCGATCGCATCTGGCCGATTCTACTGCAGGGCACCCGCGCAATCACGGCGCCCGCACCGGGGCGGCGCCGCGGCGGTGGCCTAGAATTGAAACAGCGGCAGCTGCAGCAACCCGGTGGTGAGCACAGGCACGTACGTGATGAGCAGCACCGCTACCAGCAGCATCAGTAGGAACGGCACGACACTGCGGTACAACTCGGGCAGGCCGCGTTCGAAGCGATAGGAGGCCAGGAATAGATTGATGCCAACTGGCGGGGTGAGGTACCCCAGCTCGAGGTTGGCTAGAAAGATGATACCGAGGTGCACCGGATCTATGCCGTACGACGCCCCGAGGGGAAACAGCAGTGGCCCGAGCACGACGATGGCGGAGAAGATGTCCATTAGCGCGCCGGCGACCAGCAGGGTGATATTCAACAGGATCAGGAACAGCACCTTCGAGGACACTGCGGCTTCCAGCCAGCCTGCCAGGCGGAACGGCGCCTCGCTGTCGACGATGTAGTACGCCAAGCCCTTCGCCATCGCCAGGATGATCAGCACGCCGCCGACGATCGGCAGACAGCGTGCCAGCACGCCGGGCAGATCCTTGATGGCAAGATCGCGGGTGATGAAGATCTCGACGATGAGGACGTAGACCACGGCCACCGCTGCCGTCTCCACCAGGCTGGCGTAGCCGCCGAAGAAGAGCGCGATAATCACCAGCGGAAGGGCCAGCTCCATAGCAGCGGCGCGCAGCGCCTGGCCGGCTTCACGCCAATCGAAACGCCGCGCTGCGCCGTCGGCCGCGCTCGCGCTCGAGTACGACGTGGGAGGCCACTCAGCGCCCTTCGGGAACCACTGGGGCCGCGCGCTGGCGCCCGAACCAGCC
>CAJWOB010000216.1 GCA_913043885.1 uncultured Spirochaetaceae bacterium
CTCGCCGCGCGCTACGTAGAGCTCGTTGAGGTTCTGGATGTGGACCTTGTTCGCCTTGATTTCGTGCGCCGCGCCCTGGCCGCCGAGTGCGAGCTCACCTGCCTCAGCCGCCGCCGCCCGGCCGAGGAATGGCAGCACTACGCCGCCGCCGACCTCTTCGATGCCGAGGCCGTCGGCGCCGCCTGCCGCGGACAGGATGTGGTGGTCCACCTTGCCGGGGTGCCCGGACTGGGCCGTGCCGCCCCTGCCGACCTGTTGCACGCCAACGTCGTTGGCACCGCGGCGGTGCTGGAGGCTGCGGTGGCCGCCGGCGTACCGCGCTTGGTGCTGGCATCCTCGGGCGCGGCAGGCGGCTTCTCGTTCCAGCAGCGGCCGCTGCAGCCCCGCTACCTGCCCCTCGACGAGGATCACCCGTGCGAGCCGGACGACGAGTACGGCCTCAGCAAGCTACTGGCCGAGCTGACGTGTGCCCGCTACCAGCGCCGCTTCGGTATCACCACCATCTGCCTGCGGATCAATCACAACTGGTGCGTGGATCGTGCAGGAGCGGAGGTAGCGGTTCGCTCCGGCTGGGCGGCCCGCGCTGCGCTCACCGTCGAGCAGCTGTGGGGCGACCGCTATCGCAAGGTGGTGGAGGACCCCCACGGCGAGGGCGACTGGCCGACGCCCGGACCGCCGTCGCCACCCCAGCTGCTGTGGGCGGTAACGGACATACGCGACGCCGCGGAGGCGGTGCGGCTGGCCCTGAGCGCCGACGTCGCCGGTCACCATGTGCTGCACATCAACGGCGCCGACACCTGCAGCACCGTGCCGACGCCCGACCTGATCGACCGCCACCATCCGCGTGCCGAGATGCGAGCAGAGCTCGACGGCCACGCCTCGTTGATCAGTAGTGCGCGGGCTGCCGACGTGATCGGCTATCACCCAACGCGCAGCTGGCGGGACAGCGAGTTTGCCACTTGGCTCGGGGCACAGGCATGAGCGGCAAGATGGTGTTCACGGGCGGCGGCTGGGTCGCCAGCGCCGCAGACGTCGGTGCCGCAGACGGCGACGGCGCGGCCGCCGCCAGCTACCCGGTCATCGACGCTCACTACCACGTCTTTCCGCGCCTGGGGTCACAGCGGGAGGGGATCGATCCGGCGCTACGCGTTCGCTTCTGGCAGTACCACTCGCGCGAGTGGAATCAGTTCTGGCGCAAGGACGACGGCGCGCTGGTGACCGACCGCCTTCTCGAGTTCGGATCCAACGACATCGAGGACATGCCCGATGTCGGCTTCCGGCTCGCCGACCACGGCCAGGCGGAGGTGACCGTGGACGGCGTCGACTACGTCCTGCAGATCTATCCGCCCAACCTCACCGGCAACGAGGCATCACCCGAGCGCATGCTCGGCGAGATGAACATCGCCGGTGTGGATATCGGCGTATTGCAGTCCGATCACGTCTATGGCGAGCTGCACGGCTACTTCGCCGAGGTGATGGCTCGCCACCCGGGCAGATTCCTTGGGCTGGCGCAGATCTGGGAGCCAGCTGCCGATCGGCCAGCTCAGCTCGACCGGCTCGCCGCCGCCGTGCGCACCCACGGCATGCGCGGCGTCTACTTCAGCGTGGAGCCACTGTCGGTGTCGCGGCTCGACGACCCGATCACCGGTGAGCGCTTCGACCGCATGTGGCAGCTGGTGGAGGAGCTGCAGGTTCCGGTGTTCTGGTTCCTCGACGACCGCACATTGGACCGGATCGGCGCGTTTCGTCGCAGAGTTGCCGAGCTGGCGGAGTTCGCCGAGCGCCATCCCTCCGTGGTGTCGGTGATCACCCACGGGCTGGTGCCTGCGGCGATCATCCACGAGATCGGCATCCCCGACGAGGTGGTTGCCCTGCTACGCCGCGACAATGTGCTCGGCGAGCTGCTGATCCCGGCGAAGTGGCCGCCGTCGGCGTACCCCTATCCAGAGGGTCAGGCACAGCTGCGGGAGCTGCGCGATGCGGTGGGCGCCGAGAAGCTGCTGTGGGGCAGCGATAGCCCGTACGGGATGAGTGCATGGTGCACCTACCGTCAGGCGATCGACCTGATCCGCCTGCACTGCGACTTCCTGTCCGCTGACGAGAAGGGCCTCATCCTCGGCGGCAACGCCGCGCGCCTGTTCGGACTCGACCTCGGCCGAGCCGCGCTGCCCTAGTCGAACGTCGCCGAGCTCGGCCGCGTGTGCGGGATGCGTAGATCGGCCACGGTGATGAAACCGGCCGGTGCCTCGCGCAGGCGGGGCATGACATTGGCCAGCATGGCGGCGGTGCCCAGCTGGGGCTGGCACCCTGGATCCAGCGTCAGATGCAGGCCGTTGTAGCCGTCGATGGTGATCTCGTCGGTGGTGCGGCAGCCCACGCTGCCCGGCGCCACGTGGGCAACGAATTCTGCCGACATCCACGGGGCGTCATCGCAATACGCGGTGTAGCGCTGGACGAAGCCGCCGGTGGTACCGGCGCGCACGGTGAGTGAGGCGCCGGCCAGGTTCTCGGCTGCCAGCAGCGGCTCGAAGGCCTTGTCGATGCGCTGGATGCTCTTGCCCATGCTTGCCGCGGCCAGGTGGAAGCTCTGCGGGAAGCCGATGTGGCCGGTGATGCGCTCCTCTGCCACGCCGCCGGCGAACTCGTCTGCCGTGAACCCGATGCCCAGGCGCTGCTGAACCGTGGCGCTGAAGCCGGAGACGTCGACGACTCGGCGGATCGCGATGGAGCGGACGTCCCACGCGATCGCGCTCGCCGTCAGTAACAGCGTGTCGAAGATAAAGCCGGGGTTGAGCCCGGCGCCGAGCACCGACCGGCCGGCGGCCAGCGCCGCCTGATGGAGTCGCGTGGCGAGCGCCTCGTCGAGGATCCATGGGAAAGCCGCCTCCTCGGCGGTGGTCAGGACGTCCATCCCGGCGGCGAGTCCCGCCTCGATGTGGTCCGCCACCTCCGATAGGAAGGAGGTGGTGGCGACCAACAACACGTCGGCTCCCGCCTCCAGCACGCTGTTGCGGTCGCCCGAGACGGTTACCCCCAGCGGGCCGCCGCCGGCCAGCGAGCCGATGTCCTGTCTCTGGTGGGTGGGGTTGCGAGAGTAGGCGGCCGCCAATCGGTACTGGGGCCGCCCTCGCACCAGGCGGGTGACGTTACGACCGACGCCACCGGTGCCGATCAGCGCCAACGCCAGGGGCGCCGCCACCGGCGCCGACACCTCCCGTGGCGCCGTCACGTCGGCGCCTGCATCACTCATTGTGCGCCACCCCGGCCTGACCGGCTGCCGCCACGCTGCCGTAGGTGCGCTCGTACAGGTCGCCGCCGTGGCTGTCGTGGAGCACGACCGCCGGGAAGGCTGCGAGCTCGAGACGGAATACCGCCTCGCCGCGGAGCTCGGGGAACGCCAGCACCTCGGTGCTGGTGATCGTCTGGGCGAGCAGGGCACCGGTGCCGCCGACGGCGCCGAAGTAGACAGCCGGCCGCCGCTCGAGCGCGCGCTTCACCTCCTCCCCGATGAAGCCCTTACCGATCATGCCGCGCAGGCCTGCCTCCAGAAGCGCCGGCATGAACGGATTCATGCGCGCGCTGGTGGTGGGGCCGGCGGATCCGATCGCCATGCCGGGCGGAGCGGGTGCCGGGCCCACGAAGTAGAGCAGCTGATCGGCGAGGTCCACCGGCAGCGCCTCGCCGTCGGCGAGCAGTCGATGCAGGTGGGCACAGGCGCGGTCGCGGCCGGTAATGAGGGTGCCGGTCAGCAGCACCTCGTCCCCGGCGTGCAGTGCCTGCACCGTAGCGTCGGTCAGGGGAAGGGTGAGGCGCCTTACCTCGGCGCTCAAAGTGCTACCTCCTTGTGGCGGTGAGCGTGGCACTCGATGTTGACGCTGACCGGCAGGCTGGCGACGTGGCACGCGGCCAGCTCGACGTGTACCGCCAGAGCGGTGGTGGCGCCGCCGTAGCCCTGCGGACCGATGCCTGAGGCGTTGAGCCGGTCGAGGATATCCCGCTCCAGCTCGGCGGCGTGGGCCACCGCGCTCGCCGCGCCCACCTCGCGCAGCAGCGAGCGCTTGGCCAGCAGCGCAGACTGCTCGAACGACCCGCCGACACCGACCCCCACCACCATCGGTGGGCAGGCGTTGGGCCCGGCCCGTTCCGCCGTCTCGACTACGAAGTCGGCCACGCCCTGCGTGCCTTGGAACGGCGTCAGCATCCGGAAGTCGCTCATGTTCTCGCAGCCACCGCCCTTGGCCAGCAGGCGTAATCGCAGCCCGTCGCCGGGGACCACGCTGGCGTGCACCACCGCGGGGGTGTTGTCGCCGCTGTTGCCACGGTCGAGCGGATCGGCGGACACGGACGCACGGAGGTGGCCGCTGGTGTAGGCGGCGCGCACGCCGCCGTCGACCGCCTCCTGTAGCGACGTCCCTTCCAGCAGCAGGGACTGGCCTACCTCGGCGAACACCACCACCAGGCCGGTGTCCTGGCACATTGGAAGTGAGGCTCTCTCGGCCACGTCCGCGTTTTCGAGGATACGGTCGAGCGTGCGGGCGGCGAGCGGCGATCGCTCCGCGTCCCCAGCCGCGCGCAGCGCCTGGCGCATGTCAGGGTTGAGCGATCGGTTCGCCTGCAGGCACAGCTCCGCCACTGTCTCACTGATCCGATCCGTGTGCAGCGTCCTCACCCGGCCACCGCACCACGCCGGGTGGCCGACGTCAACAGCGGCGATCTGCCGACGCTGTCAGGAAAAATGGACGCCGCAGGCAAAGGGTGCTACGTTCGCTTATAAACGCTAACTCTTCCCCCCGCAGCGAATTGTGGAGTCCCCGTTGGCATGCGTCGCCGTCAACCCGTCGAATCGCGGAGGAAGCTGATGAAGCTCAAGTCGAAGCACTCGATCGTCGTGATATCTGTGCTTGCCATTCTGGCTAGCCTCAGCGGCTGTGACCTCTTTAGTGGGCTCTTTGGTATCGAGATTACTTCCATAGAGGTGACGCCGGAGGATGCCTCGGTGGCCGTCGGCGACACCCTCGAGTTCGAGGCCACCGCGTTCTACGAGGACGGGACCAGCGGCCCGCTCAACCCGGGTGAGGTAACCTGATCGTCCGGCGACACGTCGATATCCACCAT
>CAJWOB010000217.1 GCA_913043885.1 uncultured Spirochaetaceae bacterium
CCCCAGACCCAGAGTCGCCCACTAAGTTCGGTGTTAGCCCTGTATATAGACTAAAGAGCGCCAACACCAGCGCCGAGGCGGCGGCGGTCCGTGGGGTCAGCCTCCACAGCGGCGCCAAGGCGCTGGTGCTCAAGGCCGGCGAGCGCTTCCTGCTCGCCGTGCTGCCCGCCGACCGCAACCTGGACAGCGCTGCCTTGCGGACCGTGCTCGGCACCCGCAAGACCCGGTTCGCCAGCAAGGATGAGCTGCTGGAGATTACCGGCCTCACGCCGGGCGCGGTGCCGCCGTTCGGCAGCCTGTTCGAGCTGGAGACCGTATGTGACACCGGACTGGCGGAGAACGAATCGATCAATTTCAACGCCGGCAGCCACACCGAGTCGCTGCAGATGAGCTATCGGGACTGGGAGCAGGTGGAGGCACCTCGGCTGGCCACCTTCGGCAAGCCGTAGCGGGAGTCTGGTCGCCCGGCGGCTATTGCCTAGCGCTTCGCGCGTGCTACCTCGTCCATGACTTCGAGGATGGCGGCAGGCAGCACCTCCACGATTTCTTCGGTGTGCTCTTCTTCTATGACGTAGGGGGGCAGTAGCTCGATGTGGTCGCCCCCGACGCCGTCGATCAGGCCGGGGATGCCCGCCAACAGCAGCACGCCGCGACGTTCTGCGGCGGCCACCACCCGCTCCGCAACCCGTTGCTCCGGGGCGAAGATGGCCTTGCTGGCGCGATCGGCTACCAGCTCCACGCCTAGCAGCAGGCCCACGCCGCGCACCTCGCCGACACTGTCGACGTCTGCCAGGCTCGTCTCGAGCGCGCTGCGCAACCGGCCGCCCACCTCACCGGCACGGGCCACTAGTCCGTCGCGCTCGATGATGTCGAGCACGGCGCTACCGGTGGCGCAGCTGAGGGGGTTGCCGCCGAACGTGTTACCGAAGCTGGAATGGCCACTACCCTCGGCGATTGCGCGCCACACGTGCTCGGCCAGGATGATCGCCGCCAGCGGCGAGTAGCCGGCGCTCAAGCCCTTGCCGAGGGTGATGATGTCGGGCGTTGCCTGCCAGTGCTCGATGCCGAAGCGCAGGCCGGTACGACCCACGCCGCAGATCACCTCGTCGGCGATGAACAGCAGATCGGCGTCGTCGCAGATGGCCCGAATCCTCGGGTAGTAGGCGGCATCGGGCACCACCGCCGACATCGACGTCCCCACCACCGGCTCGGCGATGAACCCCGCGACGTGCTCGGGGCCCTCCTGGGACACGACCTTGGCCAGCAGCTCGGCCCGGGCCAGATCCTCGCCAGGGTGGCGGTAGGGATAGGGGGGCGGGATGTGGGGGAAGTCGAGCAGGAGCGGCTGATGCGTGGCCCGCGCCACGGTGCGCCCGCCCATCGACAGCGTGGCGATGGTGTTGCCGTGGTAGCTCTGCCAGCGCCCCACGACCTTGCGCTTGGTCGGGTGCCCTCGCTCGACGTGGAACTGGTAGGCGAGCTTGAGGGCCCCCTCGTTGGCCTCCGCCCCACCGGCGCAGAACAGGATACGCGTCTCACCCATGTCCGGTGGCGCCCACTCCTGCAGCTGCGCCGCCAGCTTCTGTCGCTGGTCGTTGTCTACCAGCCCTCCATAGGCGAAGGCGAGGGTGGCTGCCTGGGCCCGAATCGCCTCGACGATCTCCGGTACCGCGTGGCCGAGGATCGACGCACCTACGCCGCTTGCTGCGTCGAGGTAGCGGTTGCCCTCCGCGTCGAACACGTACACACCTTCGCCCCGGACCAGCTGGAGCTCGGGGTGGTGGAACTGCTGCGGCAGGGCGTAGCCGCTCATCTGCGATGCATCGCACCCGCGTGGTGGGTCACACCCGCCATCACCACCGCTCGGATGCTCTCGGCGCGGCACAGCAGGCTGATGTCGGCGGTCGGATCGCCCTCCACCACCAGCAGATCCGCCGACTTGCCCGCGGCAACCACGCCGGTGACATCCTCCAGCGCCAGAGCCCGCGCTCCCGCCGCGGTAGCCAGCTCGATGGCCCGCGCCGGCGACACGCCGCACAGCTCCACCACCATCTGCAGCTCGCTGGCGTTGGTGCCATGGGGAGTGAGCTGCCAGATGCCGCAGTCAGAGCCCAACGCCACCGGCACGCCGAGGCTCAGCGCCTCCCGCACCACCTGCGGGTAACGTTCCATGAGCGACAGCGACGGCGCCGAGACGTCGTCGGGATACCCCTGCTCGCGAGCTAGGTGGGCCTGGTTGTAGTAGGGCAGCAGCGTACAGATCAGGTAGCGGCCGCGGGCGGCCATCATCTCCAGCGCTTCCTGGTCGGCCAGACAGCCGTGCTCGATGGTGTCGACGCCGGCTTCCACCGCATTCTTGATGCTCTCGGCGCTAATGGCATGTGCGCACACCCGGCGCCCCTGCAAGTGGGCCTCGATGCAGGCAGCGCGCATCTCATCGACGCTCAGCTCTGGGGCTCCCTGCGCCACCGCGGTTCCCCCCGCGCGGGAGGCCACCAGCTTGATGACGTCGGCACCGGCCTTCAGCTGTTGCCGGGTGACGCGCCGTACCTCGTCGGCACCGTCGGCCTCGACGAACCCCATTCCCCAGGCGTGGCCGCCGGTCATGGCGATGCCGCCGCCGCTGGCGAGTATCCGCGGCCCGGTGACGAAGCCGCGCGCCACCGCTTCGCGTAGTGCGATGTCGCTGTAGCGGCGACCGCCACCGACGTCGCGGACGGTGGTGAAGCCAGCCGAGAGGGTGCGCGCGGCGAAGCGGGCGCCGGCCAGCGCGTCCTGTACGCCGCCGTCGAGGCCGACGAGGAAGCCCGCCTCCCGCTCGGTGGGAAGCGTGTCGGCGTCCTGCCACGCGTTGGCCTCGCCCACTGCGTTGCCCTTGGTAATGTGGGTGTGGCAGTCGATGAGCCCCGGAATAATGGTGCAGCCCGGCACCTCCTCGACCGCCGCGTCGCCGACCGGCAGGTTGGCGCCGACCTCGGCGACGGCGCCATCGCGGACCAGCACGTCGGCGTCGTGTGGCTCGGCACCGGTGCCATCCAGCAGCCGCCCGCCCCGAAACAGCGTCGCCACTAGCGCGTGGGCCCGCCGGCGGGCTTGGCGTAGGCAGGGAGGGGATAGCCGGCATGGCTCGCTATCTGCATCGCCCGTGCGCGCTCTTCATCGGTGAGCGGCGCCAGATCGCTGGCCGCTGCGTTGTCTTCCAACTGTTGGCGGTTCTTGGCGCCGGGGATGACGCTGGTGACCCCCTCGGTGTCCAACACGAAGCGAAGCGCTGCCTGAGGCAGGGTACGGGTGTGGCCCCCGGCGTCGGGTTCGGCGCCAGATCGCTGGCGGCTGAGAAACCGCAGATCGCGCAGCTTGGCCAGCGCCGCGACCGCTTCCGGCCGGCCGAAGCGCTCGCGGCGCAGGTCGTCGGCAAGCAAGGCGTCGGTCGACTCGAAGTACTTGCCGGTGAGGACGCCCTGTCCGAGTGGCACCTTGATGAGGGTGCCGATGTTCTCGCGCGCGGCGAGCTGCAACGCCTCCAGGCCACTGCCATTCACCAGACTGAAGGCTACCTGCGCCTCGGCGACCCTGCCCAGGTCGACGAGCCGCTGCAGGTGCCAGGTGGCGTTGATGGAGATACCGAAGCACCGAATCTTGCCGGCGTCCTGGAGCGCGCACAGCGCCTCAACTGCAGGCGCCACGTTGTCGTCAGAGGGGATGCCGTGCAGCTGGTAGACGTCGATGTAGTCGGTGCGCATGCGCGCCAGGCTGCCGTCGCAGGCGGCGCGAACGCGGTCGGCGACATCGCCTGGGGCGACATCCTCCTGGGGCGGGGCGCACTTGGTGGCGATGACGTAGCGATCGCGCCGGCCCTGGAGTGCGCGGCCGAGCAGGGTCTCACTGTGGCCGCCGCCGTACCCCTCGGCGCTGTCGAGGAGATTGATGCCGAGGCTCTCCGCGTGCTGGATGGTGGCGATCGATTCGTCGTCGTCCATCCCCGGCCAGCCACCACCGCTGTGGGTGCCGCCCATCTGGTAGCAGCCAAGGCCGACGCAGCTTACCTCGATGCCGGTACGGCCGAGCTGTCGGTACTCCATCGGCGCCAGCCTACCCCGGCCGCGAACCGTCCGTCGTCGGCGGTGAGATCGGCGTGCAGTTCGCCACCGCCTATGGATGTGCGGTCGTCGTCGAGCCGGAGTAGGCTACGCCGGTGGAAGCCACCATCGAGCACCGACCCGTCTTCACGACTCTTACGATCAACCTCGCCGGCGGCGAGTCCATTCGCGCCGAATCCGGCGCAATGGTCTCCATGAGCCCCGGCATGGAGCTGGAGGCCAAGACCTCAGGCAAGGGCATCCTCGGCACCGTCAAGGCTGCCGTGGGCGGCGCCGGCGCGTTTGCTTCCCTCTACACCGCCCCTGCCCAGGGCGGCGAGCTGATACTAGCGCCTACCACGCCGGGTGACGTGGTCGAGATGTCGCTGAACGGCGAGACCATCCTGGCCCAGGCCGGTTCCTACCTGGCGGGGTCTACCGACCTGGAGCTGTCCACTCAGGGATCGCTCAAGGCAATGGTGGGTGGCGAGGGCCTGTTTCTGCAGCAGATCAGCGGCACTGGCCCACTGTATCTCGGCATCTACGGCGCGGTATTCGTCCGCGCCCTGGGTGCCGGCGAGCACTACACGGTGGACACCGGCCACGTGGTGGCATTCGAGCAGAGCGTCACCTTCAAGCTACGCAAGGCCTCGCGGGGCATCTTCTCCACGCTGGCATCGGGCGAGGGGTTGGTAAGCGACTTCGAGGGGCCGGGCAAGCTGTGGATCCAGAGTCGCAACCTCAAGTCCTTCGCCGAGCTGGTGATGCGCTTCGCGCCGAAGAGCTAGCTGGCCTGCCGCCGCCGGGGTCTAACTCGACAGCATCGCCAGCCGGCGCAGCTCGCTGATCAGAAAGCGGCGGTAGGCGAACACCAACAGGACGACCGCAAGTGAGAGCGCTCCGTGGATGGCCACATAGCGTTCCCGCGGCAGCGCCTCTGCGAGCGGACGGGTCCACACGGCGGCGTTGAACACCGCCAGCGCCAGCAAGGTGTTGAGCGACCAGCCGCGACACAG
>CAJWOB010000218.1 GCA_913043885.1 uncultured Spirochaetaceae bacterium
ACCCGCCTGCTCGCCACCGAGCTGACCATCCCGGTAGTGGCGTCGGGAGGAGCCGGCACGCCTGAGCACGTGCGGGAGGTGCTGCAGGAGGGAGGCGCGCACGCCGCTCTGGCGGCCTCCATGGTGCACTTCGGCGACTACTCGGTGGCGCAGATCAAGGAACATCTGGCCGCCGCCGGGATCAGCGTCCGTCTCGATTTCTAGTCGGCAACTCTGCAGTCGGCCCGGCGTCCCGCTTGGCACTTTCCATTTCCGCAGCGGGTGGCTACATTAGGGCGTCCGCCCGCCCGGTGCCGGACAAGTCGCCATGCCCACATACGACTACGAGTGCGCCAAAGGCCATAATTTCGAGCAGCTGCAACCGATCACCGCCGATCCGCTGGAGGAGTGCCCTCAGTGCGGGTCTTCGGTCCGCCGCCTCATCGGCGGTGGCACCGGCATCATCTTCAAGGGGTCTGGGTTCTACGTAACCGATTCCAAGGGGAAGAGCGGCGGGGCCGCCAAGTCGAAGGCCGCCGACAAGGGCAAGACCGAGAAGGCAGCCAGCGATGGCGCCGCAAAGGGCGGCGGCGAGAGCACCAAGAGCTCTACCGACTCCCCCGCCAAGAAGCCCGAAAAAGCCGTCGCCACCTAGGGCCTGGCAACCGCTAGCCAGCCACGCTGGCCGCCGTCGCCACTGCGGCGGCGCTCTCTACCCACGCCGGCGTCACCCGATGATGGTGCGCTTCGTCGGCGGCCTCGCCGATCAAGCTCGCCGCCTCGAGTCGCGCGAACGACTGCTCGAGGCGCTCGAAGCGAGGGCGGATCACCGGGTGTCGTGGCGCAAACAAGGCGCAGCAGTCGGGGTAGGGGAGAATCGACGTCTCGAATGTCCCGATCGCTCGCGCTCGGCTGATGATCTCTTCCTTCGATAGGCCGATGAGTGGACGCAGCACCGGCAGCGTGGAGTGGCTGCCGGTTACCCGCAGGCTCTCGAGTGTCTGGCTGGCCACCTGGCCGAGGCTCTCGCCGGTTACCAGGCAGCCGCAGTCGCGGCGCAGCGCCACCAACTGCGCCACCTCCATCATGCAGGCGCGCATCAGCAGCGTTACCTCGTCGGGGTGCGACCGCTGCTTGATGAGGAGCTGTAGCGGCGTGAATGGCACCACGTGGAGGTCCAGGCGCGGCATGTAGCGCGCCAGGTGTGCCGCCAGCTGGTGCACCTTCTGCTCCGCCTCCTCGCCTGTGTAGGGATAGGAGTGGAAGTAAACTGCGTCTATGGCCAGGCCGCGCCCGGCCACCAGGTACCCCGCCACCGGGGAGTCGATGCCGCCGGATAGTAGCAGCATGCCGCGACCAGACACGCCCACCGGCAGCCCGGACGGCCCGCGCCGGGCGTCGGTGTAGGCATAGATGCGATCGCGGACCTCGACCGACAGGGTGGTGTCGGGTGCGCCGACATCGACCGTCAGCTTCGATTGGCCCGCCCGTACCAGTCGATCGCCGAGCTCGCACGCGATCTGGTAGGAGGTGAGCGCAAATGACTTGTCCTCCCGCCTTGCCTCCACCTTGAAGCTGCCGGGGGGCAGCTCCGCCACCATCTCGTCGGCGATCCGATCTAGGGCGGTGGTGCTCTTGTCGTAGGTGCGGACGCGCGCAAACGCCACCACGCCGAAGGTGTTGCCGATGATCCGCTCTGCGGCAGCGGCGTGCTGGTCGTCAGCCTCCACGTAGAGGCGGCCCCACGTGCGTCTGGCCCGGGCCGCACCGGCGGGGAGCCGCCGAACGATGTTGTCCATCAGGCGGTGCTCGAACTTGGCGCGGTTCCGCCCCTTGAGCGAGATCTCGCCGTACTTGATCAGGAACAACATGGCCGGCGTTACCTACGTCCGGCGGAAAGGCTCGGCGCCAGCTGCGCCTGGGCCGCATCCAGGGCGTGAAAGAAGGTGGTGATCTCCTCGGCGCGGGTAGTCGCACCAAACGACACCCGAAATGCGCCCTGAGCGACCTCCGCCGCCACGCTCATGGCGACCAGCACCGGGGACAGCTTGCTGCGTGCGGCGCCGCAGGCCGAACCGCGCGACAGGTACACCCCCGCATCACTCATAACCCGCACCAGGACATCGGCGGGCAGTCCCGGGATCGACAGCATGACGATAAAGGGTGAGTAGTGGTACGGATGGTCCAGGCGTGTCTCCGGAACAACCCGTAGTCCGCGCTCGATGGCTCCGGCGATCAGCTGGTCGCTGAGCTCACGTACCGCCGCCCACTCGTCCGTCTGAGCCGCGCCGTTGGCGTCAGCGGCGATTGTCTCTGCCCGCGCCCCGAGCGCGACGATGCCATCGACGTTTTCGGTGCCTGGCCTCATTCCGGCTTCCTGCCCGCCGCCGGTGGCCAGCACCTCCATGCCGGGCTTCGCAATCAGCGCGCCGACGCCGCGCGGGGCGCCGAGCTTGTGGCCGCTAATCGCCAGCGAATCGACATCGGCGAGCGGGCTGAGGGTCACCTTGCCGAGCTCCTGAACGGCGTCGGCGTGGAAGCGGATCGGGCGCCCGATGCGTGTGGCGTGGGCGCGCACGATGGCGCACGCCTCCGCAACCGGCTGCACAGCGCCGGTCTCGTTATTCACCGCCATCACCGCCGCCAGGCGCGTGTGCTCATCGAGGCACTCGGCGAAGTGGTCGAGGTCCAGCCGCCCGTCGGCGTCCACCGCGGCGACGGCAACCGGCAGGCCGATGCGCGCCAGCATGCGGCCAGGCTCCGCCACAGAGGGGTGCTCGACCGCACTGTGCACCAGACCACGGCGGAAGGATCCCGGGGCGTCCGTCCGCAGGCCGGTGAGCAGCGAGAGGGTGGCGATGTTGTTGGCTTCCGTGGCGCCTGAGGTGAAGGCGATCTGCTCAGCGGGGCGCCTGACCGCCGCCGCGACGCTGCGGCGCGCGGCCTCCATCTGCCGGGCCAGCTCCCGACCGGGGCGGTGGGTGGACGCGGGGTTGCCGGCGCCGGCTGCAAGTGGCGAGCCAGTCGCCAGTGGCGCTGAGGCCGCCCAGTCCAGGTACACGCCTGCCACGCGCATAGGATACCGTCGCCAATTCCGCCCGCCTACGTGGTGCTGGGGTCCGAGCCGCCGCGCTAGGGCTGCGTTACGAAGTCGGCGATGGTGTCGTAGATGCTCACCACCGTGGTGATGAAGGCGGCGATGATGGTCAGATTGGCGAGTACCTCCTTGGTCTCGCCCCACAGATTGCGGGCCACCACCACGCTCGCCCCAGGCTCGACCAACTCGTCGTCGGTCACCGGGCGCCGCTGATTGTCGGTACCGATGAGCGTAAACCTGTTCCCGGCATCCTCGGTAGGGCCACCGGCGGCGCGGATGTAGTCGGCTACGGTGAACGACGGCACGTAGGGCACCGCCAGCGGCGAGTTGACCTCTCCGCCCACGTAGACGAACAAGTTCTGCATCGGCACGTGCAGATCGTCGTCCGCCGCCAACGGGAGGTCCAGCGCCTCGGAACGGCCGGACCAGAGCGTTAGCAGGTCGACTGGCACCCGGCTGCCGTCGGCCCGCACCACCGCCGCTCCGTCAGGCGCCGCCAGGGGAGTGGGGCCGCCCAGCGCATCGAGCACCGACAACACCGTCATGCCATCGCGGAACGGCACATGCAGCAGCAGCTCGTCGGTGGGAATGGCCAGCGTGTCGCTCCCCGACACCGGCCTGCCAAACAGCGCACCGCGAACGGTGACCATCGCCTCGGCCCGGGTAAGCGCCGGCACCTGCACCACGTCGCCGGGGTTGAGCTGAAAGGTGGCGTGATCGTCGGCCCCCGCCCGGATGGTCGAGATGGCCGAGCCGGAGTCGCGGACTACCCGCACCCGGCTGAGATCGGCACTCTGGGTGCTCCCCCCCGCGAATAGGATGGCGTCGCCCAGCGTCTCTCCTGCCAGCAGGTCAAAGGTGCCGGGGAAGTGCACCTCGCCGCGCACGCTCACTGGGTGCTCGACCCGGGGCACGCGGATCCGATCTCCCGGTTCCACCGTGGGGTTGGCGTCGAGCTCGCCGAGGGTGGAGAAGCGGGTCAGGTCCAGAACCGCTGCATCGCCCTCTCGGATCAGCTCCACACGGCGCATGCTGGCGCCGCGCTGCGGGCCGCCGGCGACGGTAATGATGTCCGACATTCTGGAGAGAGGGGTGGCGGTGTAGATGCCGGGGCTACGCACGCCGCCGAACACGAAGACGTCGAACAGCGCCGGCGCAGCGAGCTCGAAGCTGACGAACTCGGCGGGGACTCGCGCCTTGATGCCGCCGACGATGGTCTGCCGCACCTGGCTGAACAGCATGTCGCGGACGTCTATCGTTCCGATGAAGGGGACCTCGAGGAGCAGGTCCTCCTGCAGCAGCAGTGGGAACTTCTGCAGGTCGCCGATGCGGACCTGAAGCTCGTACACGTCGCCTGGGGTAACCACGTATTGCGTAGCGCTCATGATGCGCCGCGCCAGCTGCCGGGAGTCTCCGGTAGTGGCGCCAACCGGGTCCTGCTGACGGAAGGCCTCCTGGGCAGCGTCGGCCGAGTCGGTGGGCCCTGTCTGCGTGGGCGTGTCCGTATCGCCGGAGGTCTGCTGCGCGAACGCGTGTGTGGGTAGCATCGCCAGCGCCACAGAGCCGACGCGGACAGCGAGCAGGATACCGGAGATAAACGTGGAGCGCCGCTTGCTGCCGCCCCGAGGGGGGGTGGTCGGCCCGCTCAGGTGGCGCATGGCCGCGCAGACTATCGACGCCGCATGCGGCGGTCAACGCGGTAGATGGCGGGCGCGAGGCCGGGAGAGAGCCACCCGAGGGTATCTACCGCAAGGGATTTGGGTTCTACACGCTGCGTCATTGCTTCCAGACCGTCGGGGACCAGACCGGGGATTACCTGTCGGTCCGCCACATCATGCAAGGCACCTGCGCGCTGACTTGTTTGAACACGGAGCTGGCCACGCTAATCATGGCGCTCCCCCAACCAAAGATCGCGCCTCCCTTCTGCACCACCGATTTGCGTGTCAGACTCACAGCAGCGACTCGCAATGCTGAATGTATGCTGTGCTCCAGCGGCAGCAACACAACAACAGCA
>CAJWOB010000219.1 GCA_913043885.1 uncultured Spirochaetaceae bacterium
GCTCGTGCACGTGTTCAGCGGGCACACGCGCGCGGTGACGGCCATCGCGCTGCACCCGGGCGCGTCGCGCCTGCGGCTCGGCGGCGGCTTGGTGCCGCGACCGGCATCCGACAACCGCAGCGCGCTACGACACTCCCGCCGCGACCCGCTCGTGATCCAGCGGCCGCGTGTCGCGGTGCTCGCCGGCCTGGCCGACCTGATGGACCAGGTCCGGCGGAGCGCATCACGGCTGACTGGCCGCGTACTGGTGTGCTACGGCTTGCGCGATCTGGTGGTTCCGGCCGCGGCCGTCCGGCGGTTCTGGTCGCGCCTACCCGGTGAATCGGAACAGCGGCGCCGGCAGCGATTGGCGGTCTACCCCGATGGCTGGCACTGGCTGCACCGCGACCTGCACTCGGGCCAGCTCCTCCGCGACGTGGCAGCGTGGATCCGAGATCCCGACCTGCCGCTGCCGGGCCGACCGCGCCGCGGCAGAACGTCTCCGCGACCGGCGCTAGTCGGCTTCCTGCTGCCTGCGAGCCAGATGCTTCTGCACGCCGATCTTGCGCAGGTCGCGAATCGAGGCATTCCGCCGCACGTACTTGCGGACGTGGAGGTACTCGGCGCAGGTGTACTGTTCCTTGCCCCGCCCGAAGATCCGGGTCAGCTCGTCCGACGTTATACCCACCATGTCGCGGATCGCCTCCTCGCCTACCGTGGCGCCGTCGGCGAACAGCTCGGCGCGCACGGTGCGGTCGAGGTTGGCGGAGCCCACGACCTTGCGAAACACCGGCAGGAGACCGAGGAGAACCAGGGAGACTATGGCGAGGTAGCCGGCCAGGCTGGCTATCGGCTGGATGACGGCGACGTTGCCGGACGCCACCGCGCGGAACTGAGCGGCCACGCCCTCGTCGAACTCACCAAAGACGAAGGCAAACGCCCCCAACAGGGCTGCGACTACGATTGCGACTGCGACGCGACCGTTCATGGCCGGGCAGAGTAGCATCCGACATAATCGATACCGGCGAATTGCAGGCAACGCTCGACCGCGGTCTCCGCCCTGATGGCGGATCGCTCGTCGCCATCTACGTACGCCCGGAAGTAGGCGTGCGAGAGGAGCTCGAGGAGGTGCAGGTCACCGCGAAGAAGGAGTGGTGCGCGACCGCTGGGCAGCCGCCAAGCCGGATACCCAGATCACACTGATCAACTCGGAAGTGCTCGATCGGCTGGCCGGTGGTGACCGCGCACGCTGGCCGCTCTGTGGCGATCAGCTGGTGGTGGACATGGACCTGAGCGAGGCGAACGCACCGGTCGGCCAGCAGATCCGCCTCGGGGAGGCAGTGCTGGAGTTCATCGCCGTGCCGCACACCGGCTGCAGCAAGTTCGCGGAGCGCTACGGCGCCGACGCGTTGGCGTTCATCGGTGCCTCCGAGCGGGCGCCGCTGCGACTGTGAGGCGCCTACGTGAGGGTGGTCGACGAGGGGGGTGCTACGGGTCGGCGACCGCATCGCCAAGCTCACGGGGCCGGCCTAGCAGCCGACCTCCGCTAGGCGTCGCGCCAGTCGAAGGTCACTAGCAGCATCGACTTCTCCCGCGCGGCGGCCATCTCGTAAGCGGTCTTCATTTCAGAGTAGTGGAGACGGTGAGTGACTAGCCGCTTTGGCTCGAGCTGACCCTGCTGCATCAGGGTCATAAGATGGCTGCACCAGTCGTTCCAGGTGTGCATCTCCCGATTCGGGCTCGGGTAGGCGTATCCGGCGCGACCGTTCACCGCGACCAGGTGAATGCCCTTGTTGTAGAACAGGCCGGAGTAGAGCGGGTTGAAATCCAGTGGCGGCTCGCCGCGCCCTAGCAGGCTCACCACGGCTACCCGCCCACCGTCGCGGACCACCTCGCACGAGGTGCGGTAGGCGGGCCACGGATTGGCGGTCAGGATGACCAGGTCGATACCGTGCCCGGCGGTAAACGCGTCCAGTTGCTCCGTGAGGTCGGGCGCATCCGACAGGAAGGTGGCACGGGCGCCCATCCACTCCGCCATCTCCAGCCGCTTCTCACTATTGCCCAGACCGATTACCTGCGCACCGAATAGCGGCCCGAGGGCGACGGCGCCGAGCCCGAGCACACCGAGCCCGACGACTGCCACATACTCGCCGGGTTGGAAGAACGCCTTGCGGTAGCAGAGGCTGCTGAGCGTGTAGAGGTGGCCCCAGACCGCGTCCTCGAGGTCTACGCCCTCCGGCACCTTCACCACGCTGTGGTCGACTTCACAGATGTACTCCGACTGATGCTGGGCGCGGGTGTGCACGCGATCGCCGGGTGCGACCTCGCTAACCGCCGACCCCACCGCCTGGACGATGCCGACGTTGCTGTCGCCAACACCGCGGGGGTACTCATTGGGCGCCCCGGGCATCGACTCGGCGCCCTCGTAGTTGCCTCGGTCGGTGCCGATCTTGAGGCCGCTTATCTCGGTCTTCACCCACAGCTCACGCGGGCCCAGGTTGCTGGTGTCCAGCTCCTGCTGCTCGATTACCAGGTCGCGTGGACCGCGCAGTATCGCCTTGTGCATCACTCCTCCCGATACGGTTCGGCGGATATTGGCATGGCTAACGGTGCGACGGCGAGGGAGTGACTGAGCGGTCAGCTGCCCGCCGCAGCCTAGCGGGGGGCGTTTGCCCGCTCGCTCAGGACCGACCGGACCAACTGCACGACAGCGTTGTCGATGCGGGAGCTCTCCCGCTCGAAGCGAGCGACCATCCCGGTGGCGTCGAAGGCGCCCGCCGACTGCATCACCGGGGTGCGCTTCGGGCCGAGCACCTCGCCGTCGTCCACCCGTTCGTGCACAAAGGTGCCGGTGCGGCGCCAGGTAACCGCCCGCTCACGCCGGCCGCGGTCGTAGCATAGCTGGAAGCCCGTGGGCTCGCCGACTGGGTTGCCGCTCGCGTCGGCGTCGTACCAGACGATGAGGTCGAAATAGCCGTCGCGAAACCAGCGCCGGAAGCCCTCGTCCGGTACCTGTCGGACCTCGGTTAGCTCGTACAGCATCGCGGAGCTCCTATACGCCGGCCATTTGACCACTCCTGCGGCCAGACCGAAACTTGCATTCAATGTGCCCAGCGCAACTCGCCCCGACAAGCGGATCCTAGTCACCGGCGCCGCCGGTTTCATCGGCAGCCATCTGGTCCGTGAGCTGCTGGCGCGGGGCCATCGAGTGCGGACCACCGTGCGCGACGCCGGCGACGAACAGCGGGTCGTGCACCTGCTCGGCCTGCCGGGGGCGTCGGATCGGCTCGAGATACATGGTGCCGACCTGCGGCTCCCCGGCGCCTTCGATCAGGTGACTATCGGCTGCGACTGGGTCTGTCACGCCGCAGCGGTGGTACGACTGAAGGCCGCGGATCCGGCCGCGGAGATCGTGGCGCCAACGGTCGAGGGCACACGCCATCTGCTCCGGGCGGTGGCGCGGGCCGGCAGCGTGCAGCGTGCAGCGTGCAGCGGGTGTGCATGATCTCGTCCATTGCCGCGATTACCTCACTGGCGCGCCGGGACGGTCATCGCTTTACCGAACAGGACTGGGCGGACGCGCCAGTCGAACAGCAGCCCTACGCCGCCGCCAAGGTGGCGTCGGAGCGATTGGCCACGGCCGAGTGCGCGGCGCTCGGCATACCGTTGTCGGTAATCAACCCCGCCATGATCGTAGGCCCGGTATACGCCGCCCACCAGGTGAGTGGCAGCGTAGAGCTGGTACGAGCATTGGCGACCAGCCGCTTCGGTAGTGCCCCACCTCTGGGCTACGGGCTGATCGACGTGAGGGATGTCGCAGCTGCGGCCACCACCGCGCTCGAGCGGGGCGCCACCGGCCGCTTCATTCTCTGTGCGAGGAGCCTCTGGCTGGCGGAGGTCGCGGCACTGCTCGTGGCACGCTTCCCAGAGTGGAGGATTGCCCCCGCCGGCTCACGGGCCTCGCGGTCCTCCTGGCCTGGTTGTTCGCCCGCCAGGTTCCCGTGCGCTACCTGCGCAGCCAGGTAGGGCGCAAGGACGAATTCGACACCACCCGGGCGAGTGAGCTGTTGGGCATCCCACTAACGCCGCCAGGAGTTGCGTTGGCTGACACGCTCGCATCGTTGCAGCGCGTCGGCGCCGTCACGCCGCGATCGCCTCGCCGGCGGCGTCGCCAGTGGCGCTGACGCCGCTTACCAGACGGCCTCCCACGCGCCACTGGCGGCAGAGCGGTAGATCGCCATGGCGGTGCGCAGCTCGCCCAGGGACTGCTCCGGCCCTGCAGCCGGCTGCTTACCGTCGAGTACCACCGCCTCGAAGTCCTCTATCTCGCGGCTAAACGACGCGCCGTAGCCGTATTCCCCCGCAATCATCAGCCCGGCCGGATGATCGCGGTCGAAGAGGGTGACGCTGCCCTGCTCGCCACTCCTGATGACTACCTCGCCACCGGTGCCGGTTACCCGCCACCACGGGCCGTCCCACAGCGGTGCATCGATGGTGAGCGCTTCCAGGGTGGCCACGAGGCCGGACTCGAACCGCATCAGAGCGTGCGCCTGCGACTCGTCCTGCATGCTCGGTATCACCCGGCTGGTGGTGGCAACCACCGACTCCACCTCGCCCAGCCACATGCGCAGCGGTCGAATCCAGTGGGCGCCGCCATCCATGACAATCCCGCCACCGGCACGGCCGTGCTCGAAGCGCCACGAGTCGTCGGGGTACCACAGCGGATCGAAGAAGGCGATGCAGGAGGCACGGGCGGTGACCAGATCGCCGATGGCGCCGTCCGCAATCAGACGCCCGGCCGTTACCACCTCCGGCCAGTACTGAGCGTTCTCGGCCACCATGAACACAGTGCCCGCCGCCCGCGCGGCGGCAAGGATGCGGTCACATGCGTCGAGGTCCACCGCCATCGGCTTCTCCAGGAGCAGGTGTTTGCCCGCTGCGAAGGCCTCGGTGGCCAGTGCCTCGTGGGTGTCGTGGGGGGTCATGATGTCCACGGCGCTGAAGTCGCAGTTGGCCAACGCCTCCCCGAGGGAGGGGAAGATAGCGGCGCCGGTTCGGCGGGCAACCGCGCCGGCGGCATCGTCACCGCCTTCGCCGAGGTTTTCCTCG
>CAJWOB010000220.1 GCA_913043885.1 uncultured Spirochaetaceae bacterium
CAACGCCGCAAGCAACGGCCAGGGCGGTGGTGCCGCCCAACGAGCGGAAGGGCCGCAGACCGAAGATCGCCGCGAGCTGCTTGAATTCCTACTCAACGTTCCCAAGACCGAGATTCACCTCCATCTAGAGGCGACCGCCGGGGCGACGGAGATCTTCCAGCTGATGGAACGGAACGGCGTCAAGATCCCCGGCATCGAGACCTTCGAGGACCTCATCTCGCGCTTCCAGGTGCGGGATCTCACCGAGTTCGTGGCGCTGTTCATCGACGTCATCCAGCCGGTGGTGCAGCGCGAGGAGGACCTGGGCACCCTGGTACAGGGCGCGCGTGACTACCTGCATCGCAACACCATCCCTTACGCCGAGCTGTTCATTTCCCCCTCCGCCTACCTCAAGCGGGGTATGGACTTTGCCCGCATCGTCGAGGTGCTCTCGACCGAAGCCGCGGCCGCGGAGGCGGACCACGATGTCCGCATGCGATTCATCATCGACATTTCTCGCACCTTCGGACCCGAGAACGCGATGCGGAACGTAGAGCTGACGCTGGAGCACGGCAACGACCTCATCCTCGGCATCGGCCTTGGCGGTGCGGAGGCCGACGGCCCGGCCGAGGACTACGTCGACGCCTTCGCCGCGGCACGGGAGGCGGGGGTGCACGCCGTGGCCCACGCCGGCGAGGACGTCGGTCCCGAATCCATCGTCGCCACCGTCGACCTGCTCAAGGCGGAGCGGATCGGCCACGGCCTCAGTGCCATGCTCAACCTCGAGTTGATGGCGCGACTCGCCGACCTGCACTTGCCGATCGAGTGCTGCCCCACCAGCAACGTGTTTACCCGTCGGTTCATCAGCAAGCTGGAGGAGCACCCGCTACCCAGGTTCCTTGATGCCGGCATCAACGCTTGCGTCAACACCGACGACCCGGCCATCTTTGGCGTCGACCTGGTCGACGAGTTCATGAACGTGCGCCAATCCATGGGCGTCGACCGTGCGCGCCTCGGCAAGCTCATCCAGAACGGGATCTACGCAACCTTCCTTCCGAAGGCGGAACAGGATGCACTGTGGAAGAAAGCCGCCAAGATCGTCGACCCGTTCGTCGCCGGCGGCAGCTAGGCCCGCTACTCCGCCCCCCTCCCTGAAGGTCACCAAGCAGACCCGCGGTACCGCGATGGTGGTGGTGCTCTGCGCCATCGTGCTCGGCAGCATCGCCTGGGAGATCGTCGAACGGCTGCTCGCCGTCGCCGGCACAGAGCTCGACCTCACCGTGGGGCGCCTCGGCTTCGACTTGCAGGTTATCGCCTTCCACATCGAGGCCAACCCGGGCACGCTACTAGGCGCGCTCGGTGGCTGGCTGCTGGTAAGGGCGCTGTGAACAGCAGGCGGCCGCAGTTGTTGCTGGCCTCCGCCTCCCCGCGCCGTCGCGCGCTGCTGCGCTCGGTGGGCATTCGCTTTCGCGCCGCCGCGACCGGCGTCAGCGAGATCGTGGACGAACCGTGCGCGCCCGAGCACGCAGCCAGCATCGTTGCCGAGCGGAAGGCGAGGGCTGCCCAGGTGACGGCGCGACGCGGCGAGTGGGTGTTGGCCGCCGACACCGCGGTGGTGGTCGGCGGCGCCCGATTGGGCAAGCCCGCCGACCGCGGCATGGCGCGGCGTATGCTGGCTGCGCTGTCAGGGCGCGAGCACCTGGTGGTCACCGGGGTGACCCTGGCCACCCCGCAGGGCACTGCCACCGAGGTGGCAACAACCGTGGTGCGGATGCGGGAGCTGTCCGATGCCGAGATCGACGGCTATCTGGACACCGGCGAGTGGCAGGACGCGGCCGGCGGCTATCGGATTCAGTCGCAGGGGGCGATGCTGGTCGAGCACCTGGCCGGTTCGTACAGCAACGTGGTTGGCTTGCCGCTGGAGCGGCTTTATGTCATGTTGGCACGAGCGGGCTGGCAGGTGTGGGCACCTGAATAGTCGCATACCGTCGGCGCGGTTGTCTGCGTGCACCGCCCGCAATCGCTCGATTCCCATTCCCGAGCACAGTCCTTAATAACCTCAGGGGGCACCGTTGGCAGTCGTTACGATGAAGAACCTTCTGGAGTCCGGAGTGCACTTCGGACATCAGACTAAGCGCTGGGACCCGCGCATGTCGCGCTACATCTTTGCCGAACGCAACGGCATCCACATCATCGATCTCCAGAAGACTATTGGCGCCATCAAGGATGCCTACGACGCAGTGCGGCAGACGGTGTTGGCCGGCAAGCACGTGCTGTTCGTCGGCACCAAGAAGCAGGCGCAACAGTCGATCGAGCGGGAGGCGCAGCGCTGCAACATGCACTTCGTCAGCGCACGCTGGCTCGGCGGCATGCTCACCAATTTCGCCACCATCAAGCGCTCCCTCCTGAAGCTCAAGAAGATCGAGAAGATGGAGGTGGACGGCACCTTCGCCAACATGACCAAGAAAGAGATCTCGCGGATGCAGAAGGAGCAGGCGCGCCTGGAGCGTCACCTCGGCGGGATCAAGGAGATGAAGGATCTGCCCGGCGTGCTGTTCGTGGTGGATATCCGCACCGAGGCGATCGCGGTCGCCGAGGCGCGCAAGATGGGCATCCCCATCGTCGCCATCGTCGACACCAACTGCAACCCGGATCTGGTCGATCTGCCGATCCCCGGTAACGACGACGCCATTCGCGCCATCAACCTGTTCACTCAGATCATCGCCAACGCGGTGGTCGAGGCGGAGAACGAGGTCGGCCTCGAGGTCATCGAGACGCTGCAAGAGGACGAGGGCGGCGAGGAATACGACTACGAGCAGCTGTACAGCAACGAGATTTACGACAAGGACCGCTTCGGCGAGGAAGGCGAGGACGCCGTAGAGACCGTCTCCCTTGGCGAGATGGCCGGTGCCGGGGTGGACGGCAGCGAGCAGGGGGCCGACACCGGGTTCACCGATCAGGATTACTCCGACTACGACCCCGACGCTGAAGCAAAGAAGGAAGAGGAAGCCCCCGAGCCCGAGCTACCGACCGAGAAGGTGGGCATCGACGAGGACACCCTCTACGACAAGGACTGAAAGAAGTGGCCGTGCAGATTAGTGCCGCAGACGTAAAACAGCTCCGCGAGAAGACCGGCGCGGGGATGATGGACTGCAAGAGCGCGCTGGTGGAGGCCGAGGGAGACATGGCCGTGGCCGAGCGCAAGCTCAAGGAACGTGGCGTGGCCGCCGCCGCCAAGCGGACCGGCCGAGCCACCAGCGAGGGCCGGGTGTTCGCCCAGGTAGGCGAGACCGGGGCGGCTCTGGTCGAGCTGTCCAGCGAGACCGACTTCGTCGCCCGCAACGCCGAGTTCGTCCAACTGGGCGACTCGGTGGTGCAGCAAGTGGTGGATGGACAGATCAGCGAGCCGACGCCGGAGCTTACCGTGCAGGTAGCCGACGCCATCGGCCGCATCAAGGAGAACATCGAGCTGCGCCGCATCCGTCTCCTACAGCGTGCCGGGGGCGATCACATCAGCTCCTACATCCACGGCGAGGGCGGCATCGGCGTGTTGGTGAAGCTGACCGCCGGCGACGCTGCCGGTCACGACGCGGTCGCTACACTCGGCTTCGACCTGGCACTGCACGTGGCGGCGTACGCACCGGCCTACCTGAGTAGCGACGACGTCGACCCCGCCTACCTTGCCGAGCAGGAGGGCATCTTCCGTACCCAGGCCGAGGCGCTCGGCAAGCCGGACAAGGTGGTCGAGGGCATCGTCAAGGGCAAGCTGAAGAAGCATCTCCAGGAGATCTGCCTGGTCGAGCAGGACTTCGTGAAGGACTCCAGCCGCACGGTCAAGCAGGTACTGGCCGACACCGGCAAGGAGGCAGGGGGTGAGATTACGCTCGCCGAGTACGCCTACTTCCGCGTAGGTGACGAGAGCGGAGATACCGCAGCCGACGACGACGCGGCAGCCCCAAGCGGCGACGCAGCGTAATTACGCCATGGCAATAAGTCTCGACGACGCCAAGGGGCGCATGGACAAGTCGATTGCGGCGCTGGAGGGCGAGTTCAAGACGATTCGCACCGGCCGCGCCAATGCCGCCATGTTCGAGAAGGTGCGCGTCGAGTACTACGGGCAAGAGGTGCCGCTGAATCAGGCGGCCACCATCTCGGTGCCTGAGGCTCGTCTGGTCATCATCCAGCCGTGGGATCCTTCCACGCTCGGCGACATCGAACGCAGCCTGCAGAAGGCGGAGGTGTCGGTCAATCCGTCCAACGACGGCAAGGTCATTCGCATTGCCATCCCCCCACTTACCGAGGAGCGTCGTAAGGAGATCGTAAAGGTGGCGCACAACTCGGCCGAGCAGGCCCGGGTGTCGGTACGCAACATTCGGCGCGACCTGAACGACCAGACCAAGGCAGACAAGAAAGAGGGCCTCGGCGAGGACGAGGCCAAGCGGCTAGACGGCGAAGTGCAGAAGATCACCGACGCGTCGATCGAAACGATCGACAAGCTGCTCGAGACCAAAGAATCCGAGATCCTCGAGATATAGACACCCCCGAGTCGCCCCCCGGCCCGGCGGCGTCCGGTTCAGGTTTTCCCCGCAGGCTGGCCATGTTCGTGGTTGCCGGCGGATTCTTCGTCGTTCTTCTATTTGTAGTGCCCCACGGCGGCTTTGCGTTGTTGGCGGCCTGCTCGGTGGCTGCAGCCGCAATCGGCGCGCTGGAGACCGGTGCGCTTCTGGCCGCATCTGGCCGGCCGCCGGCGCCGTCGGTAGCTGCCGTGTGCGGCGCCGCGCTGCCGGCTGCCGCCTATGTCGACAACATGGTGCCCGAGCTGGCCGAGCGAAGCGGCGGCCTGCTACTGGTGGCCGTGGCGGCCCTGGTGCTTGGGCTGTGCGAGTATTGGGACCTGCCCTATCTGCTGACCTTTTTGGCCATGGGTGTGGCCGCGGCCAACGCGTCCGATCATGCGGCGGAAATGGAGGCGGAGTTGGACCGTTTGACGGGACTGCTCTGCGTCATTTTCTTTGTCATTCACGGCGCAGAACTCGATTTTCGTTCAATCTTTGCCGCCGGAAACTCAGGGCTTATTTACTTGGCGGCGGCGTATATCGCGAC
>CAJWOB010000221.1 GCA_913043885.1 uncultured Spirochaetaceae bacterium
GGCCAGCAAGAAGGAGCCGCCACCGGCGGCGATCCCCGCCTCGACGTGGTCGCGCCATGCGGGGAGGGTGGTCTGACCTATCAGCAGGTGATCGATGCCGCCCATGACACACCGCCCGGTAGTATTGCGGACGTCGTGCAGGTCGGGGTTATCCGGGGAGCGGTCGTGCCAGTTGAAGACCGCGACCGGGTAATCGAGGACGTCTGCGAAGTGCAGCGGATTGCCGTGGACGTGGGCGATGTTCATCCTGGCGTCCGCCACCGCCTCCAGCAGCTGCAGGTCGTAGGGGCGCACGAACTCCCGGAACTCCGCCTGCGACAGCGCCGTCGATTGCGCCGGGATGGACACGAAGATGCCGGATGCGCCAGTGGCCAAGGCGGCGCGGGCGTACTCGATGAGGTTGGCGGTAATGGTAATGAGTGCGGCGTGCACATCGTCGGAGCTGTGGCGCAGCAGATCGGGCAGGTTCTGGCCGACCAGCCGCCGCAGGGTGGTAAATGGATCGAAGATGGTGTCTACGAACAGCGCCTTCCCCGACAGGTGGGCGGCAATCCTGCGCAGCGCCTCCAATTGATGGCGCCACTCGGTCTCATGGATGTTCAGGGGGCCCAGCTGCCGCAGCGCCTCGACCGAGTCGGTGGCGGCCGCCCCGGTGGGCGCCGGGTAGCGGTAGTCGTTCATCACCTTCAACCAGTCGAACCCGTAGTGTTCGAAATACTCGATGATGACCGGCGCTAGCTGCTCGCCACTGGCGTGCTGCAGGCCGTGGTGGTACCAGAGACAGACCGGCAGGCGATCGGGGGTCCCCCCGTCCAGCACGGTCTCGACGCGCGTCACTTTGTCCATTGCGATTGGCTCCCAGGATGAGGGCGCCCAGTGTCGCAGAAGCGGGTCGCCGTGAGAACTGGAGCGCACACCTGCCGGGGCGAGGCGCGATGAGCGCGTCCGTTGCTGGTCGCCGACGCCAGCGTGCGGATCAGATCCGCCGATTCTGCACCGCCCACGGCTGGGTGGAACCTGTCGGCGACGTCACCTGTCTCGCCGCCGGCGAGTACAACGAGAGCTGGCGGGTGACCGGAAGCTCGTCCGCTGCCGACGTACACCAGTTGGTGTGCCGCATCAACCACGGCACCCAGCTGCAGCTGGACGATCAGGCCGCGTACGAGTTCGCCGTCCTGCGCGCGGTAGCGCCCAGCGGCGTTACCCCAATTCCTTACCTGCTCTCTGCGGACGCGCCCGGTGGCGAGGGGCGCGGCACCATGCTCATGGAGTATCTGCCCGGGCAGCCACTGGACTATGCGGTCGACCTGGAGGGCGCGGCCCGCTGTCTGGCGCGCGTTCATCAGCTGCCGCCGTCGGCGGATCTCATCGATCATGGGGATCCGCTACGGGACGTGGTGGAGGAGGCGCGGCACCTGCTGTCGGCGCGTCACCCTCATCCGCTTCCCGAGCAGGGGGCACGACTGACTGCGTGGCTGCAGGAGCTGGCGCAATCGGCGGAAGCCTCCGGTGGCGCGGACCTCGGGTCAGTGGCGGTGGTCAACACGGAGGTCAACTCGCACAACTTCCTGGTGGATGGCGACACGGTGCGGCTGGTCGACTGGGAGAAGGCGGTAAACAGCACACACTACCTTGACCTCGCCCACTTCCTGGCCCCCACCACCACCCTTTGGATACGAGGCTACCGCCTGTCGGCCATGGAGCGTGAGCGCTTCTTCGTCGCCTACGCGGCGGCTTCCGGCGGCTCGGTCGACGCCGAGCAAGCGGCCGCCGGAACCGCGGTGGTGGAGCGCTTCGTGCTGCTACGTGCGCTCTGCTGGTGCTACATGGCCTTTGCCGACTACGCGGCCAGTGCCAACGCCGCCGGCCGGGAGGGCAGCAGCCGCCCACGCCACGACGCCACCTTCGCGCGCATCACCGAGTACCTGGAGAGTCTCGACGACCTCATCCCGGCCTGAACCGGCGTCGCTTGCGGTGCTGGCGCGAGCCCCGTCGTCGGCCGCCAAGACGCGGCTGGCCGCCGACGTCGGTGCGGCCACCGCTGAGCTGCTGTATCGGGCAATGCTGGCCGACCTGTTCGCCAACCTGGCGCCCGCCGAGCAGCGGCTGGCGTGGTCCGTTGCGCCGGCTGGTCGATGGTGACCTCGGCCGACGTATCGCCGCCGCCATAGAGGGCTGCCGGAGCGATGGCGACGCCGGCGTCCTGGTCATCGGCAGCGATGCGCCTCAGGTCGACGCTGCGCTGGTGGCGGCCGCTGCGGCGCTGCTGACTAGCTGCGATGTGGTGGTGGGGCCGGCAGTCGACGGCGGCTTCTATCTGCTCGGCGTGGCCACCTCGGTGGACATCGGTCCCCTACTTCGCGACATCGAGTGGGGAGCGGCTACCGTGCTGGCATCGCTGCGCGCAAATGCAGGGAGTGCCGGCCTCGCCGTGCGCTCACTCGACACGTTGTCGGACCTGGATCGAGCCGTCGATGTGCGCCGCTTCGTGCGGACCGACCAGGCCCGCACCTGCCCGAATGTCTGTGCGATTGCGGCTAGGCTGTGACTACCTGGGCTATGACTACCAGCGCAGCAAATTGCCGCCGAAAGTGAGGCCGGCGCCGAAACCAACGGTCACCAGCAGGTCCCCTTTCTCGAGTCGATCCATCTCGTAGAGGTCGTTGAGCGCGATCGGGATGGTGGCGGCCGACGTGTTCGCGTACTCCTCGATGTTCATGTAGAACTTCTCGATTGGGATCTTACCGCGCTTCGCCGCGGCCTCGATGATGCGGACGTTTGCCTGGTGCGGGACGATGTACTTGATCTGATCGATGGTCACCTGGTTGCGGTCGAGGATGGTCTGGATGGTATCGACGATGACCTGCACCGCGAATTTGTAGACCGCGCGACCATCCATCTGGATGTACGTGTCGGCGGTGCCGCCATCCTGGAACGGCGCGCGCGTTCCGCCGCTCTTGCGCGCCAGCGCCATGGCGCCGGAGCCATCCGAGCGCAGGTAGGAGTCGAGCACGCCTTGACCGTTCTGGCTCTCGGAGATCACCGCTGCGCCGGCGCCATCACCGAACAGCACGCAGGTATTGCGATCGGTCCAGTCCATGATGCGGGTCAGCACCTCGCTGCCGACCAGCATGACGTGCTTGGCCGACCCGCTGGCGATAAGCCCCTTCGCCGTCTCGAGACCGTAGACGAAGCCGGTGCAACCAACGATCAAGTCCATGGCAGCCGCGTTGTTGGCACCGAGCTGGTCCTGGATCAAGCACGCGGTGGAGGGGAACCCCACGTGATCGCCCGATGCGGTCGCGCACAGCACCATGTCGATGTCACTGGGGTCGATCTCCGCTCGCTCCACCGCTAGCCGCGCTGCGGCGAGACCGAGGTCGGAGGCGGCTTCGTCCTCGGCAGCTACGTGGCGGTAGCCGATACCGGTGTGCGAACGTATCCACTCGTCGGACGTGTCGACGAGTTCGGCGAGCTCGTCGTTCGCCATTCGTCGTTTCGGCACGTAGGCGCCTATCGAACGAACCTCTGCTCCCATTCAGTTCCTCGTGAGTGAGCGCGCCAACAGCGGTCGACACGCCCGTGGGGTCGGCAATTCGGCCGGGCCGGCAATCCTAATGACGCCCATATGCGCGGTCAACATAACCGCCCACTGCCCCACCGCTGTTTCGTTGACCGGCAGTTGGGCGGGTGGTAGCGTGGCTGCCGCTCAAATTACATGAATTGCTTTCTGTTTCCGGGCCAAGGAGCCCAGTATTCCGGCATGGGCAAGGACCTGTGGGAGGCCAGCGAGTCGGTCAAGGCTCTCTTTGCCATGGCCTCCGAGGTTACCGAAAAGGACCTGACCCATCTGTTGTTCGACGGGAGTGAGGAGGACCTGCAGGTCACCAGCCTCACCCAGATTGCCGTTACCGTGGTGAACGTCGCGGCGGGGCGGGTGCTCCGCGAGCGCGGGGTTGCCGCCGAGGGCTACGCCGGCTTCAGCGTCGGCGAATACGCGGCGCTCGAGGCCGCCGGCGTCATCAGCGATCGAGATCTGTTCAGCATCGTGAAGGCACGTGGCGAGCTCATGGAGGAGGCCAGCCGCTCGGCCGCGCGGATCAGGCTCGGCCCGCCGCAGAAGTAGAGCTGGGGGGAAAATTCGGCGCGGCGCATGGCCAGCGCAGCATCCTGTGCCGCAGCGAGTACGCGCTCACCGGGCTCCGTGGGGCGCCAGCCGGTGGACAGGCGCACGAACAGAGGAACACCGAGGGTCTCCTCCAGTGCACTGATGCGGCGCGACACGGTGGTCGGGTCCACACCGAGTGACCGCGCCGCCTGCGTCAGCGAGCCCGCTTCGGACAGGGTCAGTGCGACGCGGATGTCGTCCCAGGACAGCATGGGTGCAGTGTATCGTAGTGGTTGCTGCACACATGCAGTCGCACGATGCGGCGATGCGGGTTGGCGCGGAGGTCCCAGCGGCACATGTTGCTGCATGACCGAACACGAACACACCCTGGTGGCCGACGATGGCCGCGAGCTGGCCGCGACGCTGTACGAGCCCGAGACCTGGCGCGCGAGCGTGGTCATCCTGGGCGCGTGGGCGGTCCGCCGTCGCTACTATCGACGCTTTGCGACCTGGCTGGCCAAGCGGGGGTTCCGGGTGCTCACGTTCGACTGCCGCGGCATCGGCGACTCGCTGAAGGGGTCGGTGAAAGACGAGGTCGCCACCACGACGGACTGGGCGAGACTCGACCACGGAGCGGCGCTGGACTGGCTCGCCGCACAGCCCGGTGCGCACCTGGTCGTCGGGCACTCGCTCGGCGGGCACCCGGGCGGGGCGAGGCATTTGTAGCCCACCCCGTCGATGACCTTGCTCGCGTCGCCCACGCGCCACACGAGCCGCGCGCCGTCGTCGAAGAACATCGGGTCCGAGTCGTGCACGCGGTACGCGCTCCACTGGCCCGGGTGGCTCGCGTTCCAGCCGCCGGCGAACCACGTCTGTCCTTGCTCGGGGAACGTGAAGCTGCCCGCGCTGAAGTAATACGCGCTGTTGTACCAATCCTCCAACCCGGTCGCGATGATCAGCCCGGG
>CAJWOB010000222.1 GCA_913043885.1 uncultured Spirochaetaceae bacterium
GAAGTGCCCAGCAGCGGTGCCATCCGGCACCTCGCCAGCGCCATCGAGGGGCACCCGGTGCACGACCTGCTCACCGCCCTGGCCACCGAGGTCGAAGGCGGTGACGCGCTGGCCGCGTTCCAGGCCGTGAGCGGCGTCGACCACTGGCTCGTGCACGAGCGCCTGGCGGCTCATCTGCTCGCAGCCGAGCGCCCCGCGGACGCCGCTCCGCACGTGCTCGCAGCACTGGAGCGCGCGCCGCGCACCGCGCCCGTGCGCATCACCGCCGCCGTCAGCGCGCTGCACACCGAGCCCGACGCCGCCATCGCCCAGCTCCGCGCCGCCGCGTCACATCCGTCCTTGCGCGCGAGCGAGCGGCGCCGCGCCCAGCGGGCGTTGGATGCCATCGGCCCGGTGCACTGAGCGCGGCGCGCCTCTACGAGATCGCCACGGAGCCGTGGGAGCGGCCCCGGTAGGGCGTGCGCGCCTCGACTCCGAGGGTTGCTTTCACTACAGTGGTGGCACCCAGGAGCTCCGCTATGTTCATCGTCTTCTTTTTCGCCTGTCTGTGGGGCACTCCCGACGAGGTCCCCGAGCCGCCGGCACCGGTCGTCGAGCCGGAGCCGATGGCCGCCGACCCCAGTCCGCCGGAGCGTGCCGAGCCCGAGCTGCAGGTGGATGCCGAGCTCACGCGCCTCACCAATCCTGCGGTGGCCTCACAGGTCGCCGAGGCCGCAGCGGCCATGAACGCGGCCACCACCGCCGCCGAGCTGCACAGTGCCTACGCCAAGGCCATCGTCGCCAGCGACGCCCTGACCGAGTGGGCCCAGTCGGTGGAGATGGGAGAGGACCTCGACCCCATCACGAGCCGTGCTCCGGGCATCACCATGGGATGGTTCGCCGAGGGCACCGCCGCCGTGTTCTACCTCGACCCGGACGACTGGAAGGCCAAGGCCGCCACCACCACCGGCACCGACGACGACACGTACTTCGAGCTCGTCGACTACGTGTACAGCCAGGGAAACCCCGATGGATGGGCCGTGTGGCAGATGCGCAACTGGGACTACGGCGGGTGCAGCGGCCTCGGCAAGGGGGTCGTGCTCGAGTCGCTTCAGAAGGCCCAGGCCGCCAAACAAGCAGGCCCCGCGTTCAGCGAGGAGGTCGCCCAGGTCCGCGCCTCGGCCATCGAGGAGATCACGCGCACGGGCGAGAACCTGTTCCCCCGCTGCGACGTGGACACCATGCAGCCCATGTCGGACGACGCGCTGCGCAGCGAGGTGCAGTCGGTCCTGGACACCATCGACCTGACAGACGCCGAGCGCGAAGCCCTCGTCGCCATCCAGCCCAAGCTGGTGGGTCAGGAGTTCGAGGGCGGCTGACGGGCTCTGGGGGCGGGCATCGGCCGCGCCCTCAGGTCCAGAGCGGGTCGCCCACGTTCAGACGCTGACCGTTGGCGTACGACGCGCCGTCCACACGACGACGTCCGGGCACCTGCACCTCGTCCAGGCGCAGCGCGCCTTCGCCGCACGCGACCACGAGGGGGTCGACGGACAGCAGGGTGCCCGCTTCGCCGTCTCCCGGGACGGGCTCGGCAAGCAGCACCTTGAGGTTGCCCGCCTCACCGGAGACGAAACCTCCCGGCCACGGGGTCATGGCACGGATGCGACGGTCTACGTCCACAGCGCTCTGGCTCAAGTCCAGCTCGCCGTCGGACTTCTCGATGAGACCGCAGTAGGTGGCCTCGTCGGGGTGCTGCGGGACAGGCACACGGTTCTCGATGTCTGCCAGGGTCTCGAGCAGCACGCGCGGACCGAGCTCCATGAGGCGCCCGTACAGCGACCCGGCGGTCTCACGCTCGTCCAGTGGGACGGACTCGGCGAGGTAGACGTCGCCCTCGTCCAGACCCAGCGTCATGCGCTGGGTGCACACCCCGCTGAGCGTGTCACCAGCGAGCACAGCGGCCTGGATGGGCGCGGCACCACGCCACCGGGGCAGCAGCGAGCCATGCACGTTGACGCAGCCGTAGCGCGGGCCCTCCAGGTAGTGCTCGGTGAGGATGCGACCGTACGCGACCACCACCGCGACATCCGCCTCGACCGCCGCGAAGCGCTCGGGGAACGGGCCCCGCTTGATGGCGCGGGGCTGGGCAACGTCGAGCCCGAGCTCGCGCGCGCGGACCACCACGGGAGGGGAGGTCATTCGCTTGCCGCGCCCGACCGGCTTGTCGGGCCGGCTGACCACGAGGGCCACGTCATGGCCGGCTTCGACCAATGCTTCCAGATGGGGGACGGCGAACTCGGGGGTGCCGGCGAAGATCAGGCGCACGGGGGAGGCGGAGGGCGGGCCTACGAGTTGGTCGCCGCTTCGGCCTCGCGGAGCTCCTCGTACTCGCTGAGCACCCGGGAGCGCTCGTCCTCATCGAGGTGGTCGATGAACAGGCGCCCGTTGAGATGGTCGAGCTCGTGTTGGATAACACGGGCCAGCATCTCGTCCGCCTCCAGCACGAACGGGCGCCCCTTGAGGCTCCACGCCTGCACCCGCACTCGCGCCGGCCGCTCCACGTCGGCGTTTACGCCGGGAATGCTCAGGCAGCCCTCCTCGATTACCTCGGTCTCGATAGAGGTCTCCACGATCTCCGGATTGAGGAACACCCGCTCGCGGTCGTCCGGTGCGTTGGTGATGAACACCCGCACCCGCTCGCCGACCTGGGTGGCGGCCAGCCCGATGCCTTTCTTGTCGTGCATTGCTTCGAGCATGTCGTCCACCAGCTGCCTGGTGTCATCGTCGGCACGTCCGTCGAGGGCCAACGGCTCCGCCTTTTGGCGCAGCACCGGGTCTCCTAGCAGCACGATCTCGCGACTCACGCGTCTAGTGTGCGGCGGCCTCCACGCCTGTCAACGCGCCTCGGTGGTGCTGTGGGCAGCTGAGGAGAGAGTATTGCCCCCCGGCCAGCGTTCCCCGACACTCTGCTCTGGACTGTCGGGCGACAGCCGTCAGCCAAGCGATGACGTTGAGAAACACTTTCCTCCTGGCCGGTGCGGCGTTCGTCGCCGGCGGAGGGTTGGCGATTCTGGGAATCCTCTACCTCACTGGTGGCTTCTGAGTACGCGGACTGTGAATCGAGCTCTACACTGGGCCGTTTCCGCTGCGATCATCTTCCTCGCACTGGTGGCCGGCGGCGTCGTCGGCTCGTTGGTCTTCTTGCGTGTTACGGGTGGCACCGGACAGCTGAGCACCGATCTGGAGGCGCCGCCGATGGAACCCTCGGCGCCCCGAGAGGTGCAATATGTGGTGGACGCAGCCGCATCCGAGGTGCGATTCCGCATCGACGAGGAGTTGAGCGGCAGGCCGTTCGAGGTCGTTGGCACAACTGACCAGCTGAGTGGGTCAATCTCGATTGTCGGCGACGACATCACCTTCGGCCCATTCCGGATCAATGCGCGTGCGCTGCAAACCGACGACCCGCGCCGCGATCGCGCCATTCGAGGCCAGATCCTCCTGTCCGCACGCGACGAGTACGAGCTAATCGAGTATGTGCCAACCAGGGTCGAGGGCTTGCCGGCCGCGCTGGCCGATGGCCGCACCGTGGCGCTGTCAGTGACCGGCGACCTCACGATCCGCGATGTCACTCTGCCGGTGACGTTCTCGCTCAATCTACGCCAAGAAAGCGACCGGGGCGCCCTGGTCGGAGACGGAGCCACCACGATCGGCTACGCTGACTACGGCATCGTCGTTCGGACGCCACCCTTCGTCGCGAACGTCTCACCTACAGTTACGTTGGAGATCGAGTTCCGCGCCCTATCGCTCGAGGCTGCGGGCGCTGCCCCGGCAAGGGAGTAACAGTGGCCGACCCTAGGTCCGACATCACAGGCGAGTCGGAGTCCGGCCGCCGGCGCCGGACATTCTCGCTTGGTGCGCTCATCACCGTGCTGATTGCCGCGACACTGGTGGTCGGCTTTGGGGCCTCGATGTCGTACTTCCTGATACAGAGCAATGCGAATCTGGTGGACACCGCCGAGGACAACCTGCGGCGGCAGTCGGACGTGCTGACCGCCTCGATTGAGGACGCCATGAACGCTGGTCAGGCTGGCGTTGCAGTCGAGCGCGTTGCAGACATAGAGACTCTGGATCCAAGCTTCTCGATCGAGCTATTCGGACCTACCGGGGAAACCGCATTCACCACGAACACCACCATAGACGCGGTGAATCGACGACTCGGTGGACGTCCGTTCGCGGCCCGTGAGGTCGACAGCGATGCCGTTGTCAGCCTCGGCGATGACCCACAGTTCCGCAGTGCCGTCTCGACACGGGAAGGAGTGCTCTCTCGAGAAGCGGTCGACGGCAAGACCTTCTTCGTCATCCACCGCCCGCTGCCCAATCAGCTCTCCTGCGTACGCTGCCATGGGGAGGACACGGACGTACGCGGCGTCATCCGCCTTCCGGCCGATGTCACCACACTGTTCGAGCAAACCAGGTGGAATCTCATCATCGCCGCCGCCATCGTCGGTGGCGCGGTGCTGCTCCTCACCGTCGTGCTGACCTCGGTGTTCCGACGCACCATCGTCCGACCGATCACACAGATCGGGGCCGTATGTCGGCGGGTCATGCTCGGCCGGTTCGATCACAAAGTAGGGTTCCTCTCGGATAGCGAAATCGGGCAGCTCGGCGACGCGGTCAATAGCATGATCGATGGACTGAAAGAGCGTTTCGAACTATCCAAGTATGTCTCCGCGTCGACACTGCAGGCGGTACAGCAACAAGCCACCGCCACGGCACTCGAGGTCACGCTCCTGTTCACCGACATCCGTGGCTTTACCTCGCACTCACTGGAGCACCCACCAGAACGCGTCGTCGCTTCACTCAACCATGTGCTAAACGTGCAAACTGAACTGATACATCGTTGTGGCGGCGACGTCGACAAGTACGTGGGAGACGCGGTGGTGGCGCTATTCAGCGGTGAGGACAAGGAGCTGCGGGCCTGCGAGACGGCACTCCTGCTACAAGGCGAGCTTGTCAGCAACCCGGAGCGATACCATCACTGGGCCTGCCCCGGTTCTGTGGACAGTAATGGGCTTTCATACATGAGTAGAGT
>CAJWOB010000223.1 GCA_913043885.1 uncultured Spirochaetaceae bacterium
GCGCCTCACCGGTAACGCGAGCTGGCGGGCTATCCGCCTGCCCCACGGGCGGTCGCGGCTCGGTGGGCTCTACCAGCACCACTCTGGTTACGGCCATCGGTAGCTCCGCGGTCGGCTCGGCACGCGTTACCGCCTCGCGGCTTGGCTCGGGTACCGGCAACAGCGCAACCAGCTCGTCGTCCGGCGGAAATGCGGGAGGCGACGGCGGCGCGGTCGCACTGAGGGTGTCGGCTGCCGGCGTCGCGGTGGAGTAGGTGGTGGGAGCAAGGTCGGCGACCGCAGCGTCCACGGCGGAAGGATCCGCTGGCGGGCTGGGCTCCGCGCCAGCAGCCGCTACCCGTGGGCCGGCGGAGGGCGGAAGTGGCGGAGCCTCGTCCACGCCGAGCAGCGTGAGGGGCGGTGGCGCGTCGCTGTCGGACTCGCTGGTATCGGGAGGCTGGCCGGGACTCGCCTCGGCGATCTCGGTGGGCTCCAGGAGTTGCTCCGCGCCGGCTTCCGCGTTCGCCAGCGCTGCCGTTGCATCGACAGCGTCGGCGTCCGGCTGATCGGGGACGCCAATTAGCACCGGCGGCGCGTCCGGGTCGATCGGTGGGGTGGTGGCGGCCTCGGTGGTGACGCCTTCGGCCTCACCCTCCTGGGCTGCGGTCACCCCGCCATCGCCCGTGCTGCCGGTGTCGGCACCATCCACGGGGGGCAGTGAGGCGAGGTAGTCAGCCAGGCTGGCGGGAAGCCCGGCCGCGGGATCGACATCCGGATCGGCGCTAGTGCTGGGATCGGACCCCTGAGCGCCAGGATCCACGGCAACGCTGGTCAACTGTGCATCGACTGGGACGATCTCGCCGGCCCCGATGCCAAGGGCGTCGGCGGCGGCGGGTGCCAGCAGCAGGAGCACCAAGCTGCCGTTGGCGCGCGCCACCACCTCGACCTCCACCGCCTGGCCGGTCTCCAGATTGCGGACGGTGATCTCAGTGCCTTCGGCGAACGCGTTGGAGGCGGCAAACATGCCGTCGGCGATTTCGCCGGGGCGGAGCGTCGCTGCGTTGCCTTGGTACAGTTGCGCCGCCGCGCCCTGAGCGCACAACGACAGCAGCACGCCAGCCGCGGTAATAATGGAAGCCCGCTTGCGATCGCCGCGCATTCGCATTCTACGTCGTCTCCTGCTGTCTTCGTGACGAAGCCTGGCGCCACGCGTCGAGCACCACCTGGGCAACGGCGGCGCTGGTCCGTCGGGCGAGGTCGCGCTGCGTCACCGGGGAGTCGGCGCCGCTGAAGCGGTCGGTGCGCACATCGCCGCCGAGGCGATGGGCGGTGCGGGTGTCGATGACCAGCGCCACGACGCGGGCGGTGTAGTCCACGGCATCGAGGCCCCCTCCGTCCGAGACCCGACGGGTGGTGTCTCCCAGCAACAGGACGAGGACATCGGTACCGGCATCGGTGGCCAGCTGCAGCACATCCGTGTATTCGTCGCCGAGCGGTCGAGTCAGATCCGGGGTTCGCAGCAGCGACTCAGCGCTCTCGGCCTCGGGAAGCGCGATCTCTAACCGTGCATCCACCGCGATGTACCCGGCATCGAACAGCGCACCGACCACCGCTTCCGCGTAGGCGTCCACCGGGTCGCACTCCACCGGAGACCCGTGGCTGCCCTGTAGGGCGCCCAGGCACCGGTGGCCGTCGATGACGAGGAACGCCTCGGCAGAGACCAACGCCGGCACCAGCCAGGCAATCACCGCGAGCAGTCGCGCGCAACGGCGTCGCGGCGAACCTGCAGTGTGGGCAATGCGGTGGCGGACGTGCGGTGGTAGCAAAGCGGACCCTCTGAGCTTGATTATCGGCGCGGGTGGGCGCCCGCGATAGCGAGTGACGCGACGGGTCGACGTGGGAATGGCCCTCAGGCGCGGCCGCGGTCGCGTTGTTGAAGGCGCAAATATGCCGTGGTACGTTCCGAATCCAGGTGTCCCGTACCAATGTCTGATGCCGCGCCGCCTCGGCCGACTGATTGCGCCGACAGCATCTCGATGCTCGACCTGGTCCAGGTGCTGGCCAAGCGGAAGTGGCTTATCACCGTAATCACCGCGGGGGCTGGCCTGATTATCCTCGCCTACGTGGCTCTCACCCTTCGCCTGCCTGCCGATAACAGCTGGAACCTCCTGCCGAACGTATTTCGGCCCCAGGTAGAGGTGCTGGTGTTGGATCGCAACTCGAACTCGGCGTTGGCGGGGGCGTTCGGAGAGGCTTCGAGCGTCGGTAGTCTGGCCTCCCTGCTCGGAGTCTCTGCCCCGGTGAACAACAGCGCAGCGCTGGCGATGGCGCTGCTCGATGGCCGTACCATCCACGACCAGATTGCGACGGAGTTTGATTTCGCCGGCCGCTACGGCCTAATCGGGCCGGAGGGGGCGGAGCACGCCCGCCGGCGTGTGGACGCGACCCTCACCTACGAGTACTCCGTAGACGCCAATATCCTCACTATTTCCTACGAGGGCATCGACGCTGAGCTCGCGACACGGATCCTACGTAGGGCGGTGGAGATTCTGGCTGATCGGTTTCGGTCGCTGACTATGGAAACGGTCCGGCGCAAGAAGGCGTTCCTGGAGGAGCGTCTGGCAGAGGTCGAGGATGAGCGCGACGCTGCCCAGGATGCGCTGGTCACCTTCCAGCAGCAGTATGGAATAGTCGATCTGGTGGCCCAATCGCGGCAGACCATGGGGCTGATAGCGCAGTACCGCCGTGAGCGGCTCACCCAGGAGCTGGAGATGCAGCGCATGCTGGAGTACCGCAGCGCCGACGATGCCGGCGTGGTGCAGATCCGCAACCGCATCGATCTGCTCGATCAGCTGATCGGCCAGCTGGAGACTGGCGGTCAACTTTTCGGCGGGGGCGCCATCCCCCAGGCGCAGCTTCCGAGCCTTTCCGTCGAGTATCTCAACCTGACCAATGAGCTCAAGCTGCAGGAGGCCATCTACGCGCTGCTGCGACAGCAGTACGAGACCGTCCGCATCGAGGAGACCGACACGTCGCAGATCTTCCAGGTGGTGGAGCAGGCAGAGGTGCCGGTGCTGCGCCATCGCCCTAGCCGGTCACGGGTAGTCATCGTATTGACCGTTGCCGCTTTCCTGGTCTCGGTCCTCGTCGCCTTCGTGTTGGAGTATCTCGAGCGGGCGGGGCGCGATCCCAAGCGGGCCGAGAAGCTGGCCAGCATCCGCGCCCAGCTTGCGCTCCGGCGACGCCGTCCCCAACAGCAGCCGCGATCCTAATTCCCTCCGTCGTCGCAGCCGACAATGAAAGGACGGCTGAGCGATGGCAATGGGCGAAACCGAGGCGCGCGCGCGAGCGCGCGGTGGCATCCGTAACCGCATCTACATCATAGGAGCCGGCTCCACCGGTAGCGCAATTGCCAGCGAGATCCAGCGCAAGGGCGTGCTCGGATCGGTGGTCGCGTTCCTGGACGACGATCCGGAGAAGATCGGGCGGCGCATCCTCGGCCTGCCAGTGCTCGGGCCGATCGCAGAAGTAGTCGATCTGCTGCGGCAGACACCCGCAGACGAGGCGATTATCGCCATGCCCCGCTGCACCGCCGCGCAGATACACCGCGTGTACCAGCTGCTGCGCGGGGCTGGATTCAGCCGTATTCGCATCGTCCCTGGCATCGCCCAGGTCCTCGAGGACGAACCCCACCTGGTGCAGGCGCGCGAGATCGACCCGGAGGATCTGCTCAGCCGCAGCCCGGTAGCGGTCAATCTACGCGAGACACTCAGCTACGTGCGCGGGCGGCGGGTGTTGGTGACTGGCGCCGGCGGCAGCATCGGCTCCGAGCTCAGTCGACAGCTCCTGTCCGGTGGGCCGGAGCGGCTGTACCTGTTCGGCCACGGCGAGAGCAGCATCAGTGAGGTGGAGCGGGAGCTGGCGCTGTTGCAGCATGAGGGCGTCGGCGAAGCGGTGTCGGTGGTACCGGTGATCGGCGAGCTGCAGGACCGCGACTTCATGCGCTTCATCATGAGTCGGGTGCGGGCGGACGTCGTGTTCCACGCCGCCGCTCACAAGCACGTGCCGCTGATGGAGGCCAATCCCGTCGAGGCGGTGAAGAACAACGTCTACGGCACGCAGAACATCGTCGACGCCTGCCGCGAGGCCGGTGTCAGTCGGTTCGTGCTGATCTCCACCGACAAGGCTGTGGAGCCGGTCTGCGTCTACGGTGCCAGCAAGCTGATCGCCGAGGAGATCGTCCTCCACGAAGCGGCAGTGGCCGCCCAGCGCGACGACGTCGACGATCGCGGCCAGTTCCTGGTGGTGCGCTTCGGTAACGTGCTGGGTTCCAGCGGCAGCTTCATGCCGCTGTTCCGGAAGCAGATCCTCACCGGCGGGCCGGTTACCGTCACCCACCCCGAAGCCCGTCGCTACCTCATGACCATTCCCGAGGCGGTGTCGTTGGTGTTGAAGGCGGGAGGCAGCGGCATTGGCGGCCAGCTCTATCTCCTGGATATGGGTGAGCCCAAGCTCATCCGCGAGGTGGCCGAGGAGATGATCCGTTTCTACGGTTTCGAGCCCCATCGCGACATCGAGATCGCCTACACCGAGCTACGCCCCGGTGACAAGCTGGTCGAGAGCCTGTGGGGTGCCGGCGACATCACCGAGCTGACGGAGAGCGAGAAGGTGCTGCGGGTGAGTCGCGCCTATAGCATGAACGGCGACCTGGCCAAGCTGATGGACCGCCTGCGGCCGGTGTGCTACCTCGATGCCGACCACGGCACCGCCTACCGCAACCGCAACGTTCTGAAAGCGGTGCTGCATGAGGCAATTCCCTCGATCGCGTCGGTGGATGGCGAACCGGATTACTAGATGGCGCCTCCGCGCGTTGCTCGCCGCCACATCCAGCTGGGCGGCGCCGGCACGCTGAGCCGACACAGCGTGTCGGCCTGGAGCATCCCCTTTGCCCGCCCGGCGCTCGGCGCTGAGGAGGAGCAGGCGGTGCTGCGGGTACTGCGCAGCGGCTGGCTCACCACCGGCAACGAGGCGGCGGCGTTCGAAGCCGAGTTCGCCAAAGC
>CAJWOB010000224.1 GCA_913043885.1 uncultured Spirochaetaceae bacterium
CGCGAAGCTGCAGCGGCGCATCCCGGCTGGCGGCCGCCGCTACGACCACGCCTGGTTCGGCTACCTCGGCTATGCCCTCGGCGCCGGCGAGATGGGGGTGGTGGAGGGGCGGCGCGCCTTCATCGCCGCACCGCCGATGTGGATGGTCCGCTACCGACTGCTGCTGGTGTTCGACCACCACCGCCACCACATCGAGGTGTGGACCGACGACGCGGACGCGGCGCGTGCGCTGCGTGGCGTCGATCTGGCTGCGCGGCGGACCGCGGCCGCACCACTACAGATGGCGCCCGGACGCATCGACCACATTCGCTCCAACATGGACCTGGCGAGCTACCGCGGCGCGCTGCGTCGTGTCCTGGAGCACATCCGGTGCGGCGATGTCTATCAGGCCAACGTTACGCGCAAGTTCTTCGGTAGCGCCGACCGCAGCCACCACCCACAGGCGATGTTCGCGCGGCTGCACGCCCGTAGCCCGGCCTGCTACAGCGCCCTGTTCGGGTTCGGCGAGGTGTCGCTGGTCAGCTCCTCGCCGGAGCGGTTCCTTACCGTGGATGGGGCGGGCCACGCTAACTCGCGGCCGATCAAGGGGTCGGCGCCCCGCCACGCGGACCGGGATCTCGACCGCGCCAGCTATCGGCGGCTGATCACCAGCGAGAAGGACCGTGCCGAGAACCTGATGATCGTCGATCTGGCACGCAACGATCTGGGCCGCGGCTGCGAGATCGGCAGCGTGGTAGTGGACGCGTTGTATCAGGTGACCAGCCACCCCACGATCCACCATCTGTCCTCCTCCATCAGCGGCAACAAACGCGCCGACCGAACCACGGTGGAGCTGATCCGCGACTGCTTTCCGCCTGGATCGATGACCGGAGCGCCCAAGCTGCGGGCAATGCAGATCTGTGCCGAGTTGGAGCAGTGGCAGCGGGGGGCCTACGCCGGGGCGGCAGGCTGGCTGGGCGGCGATGGGTCGTGCGATCTGGCGGTGGTCATCCGCTCCATCGTGCTCGACGCGGAGAGGTTCGAATTCCAGGTGGGCGGCGGCATCGTCCACGACTCCGACATCGAGGAGGAGTGGGAGGAGACCATGACCAAGGCGCGGGGCGTGGCGGCAGCGCTCGGTATCGACGAGGCGCGGCTGCGCGCTCTGTGAGCCGCATCGCGTTGTCACCGCGCTGACCAGGACGTAGACTCGGCTGATGGCTCCGATCGACTACGCAGCGCTTCTCCGCCCCGGCGTGCCCAACGACGGCGGCGCGGTCGTCGGCCACATCCGGCAGCGCTACGACTTCGCCACCGGGCACCCCGACCCGGTCGAGCTGCCGCTCGACGAGCTGGTAGCCGGGCTGCAGGAGGCACTCGGTGACGAGGGGCGTACCCTCGCCTGGTATCCGCACCCACTCGGCTATCCGCCGCTGCGCGACTATCTCGCCTCGAAGCTGAGGCGCGACCGCCGCATTACCTGCAGCGCCGACCAGCTGATCCTCGGCGATGGCTCGTCGCAGCCCATCGCCATGGTGTTGTATGCGCTGCTCGAGCCGGGCGACGTGGTGTTGTGCGAGTCGTTCACCTACGGCGGTACCCTCAGTGCGATCCGTCGGATGGGTGCCCAGGCAGCGGGAGTCGAGTGCGACGAGGTCGGCTTGATCCCGGACGCGCTGGACGCTGCCCTCCGCCGTCACGCCGAGTCGGGGCGCGCCGCGAAGCTCGTGTACACCATTCCGACGTTCCAGAACCCGCTCGGCACCACCGCCGACGAGGCACGTCGGGGACAGATCCTCGAGGTGGCCCAGCGTAATGGCGTGCCCATCCTGGAGGACGACTGCTACGTCGACCTGCGCTACGAAGGCGAAGTGGAGCCGGCGATCCGCGCTCTGGACGAGGCCGGCGAGACGGTCATCTACGTCGGTTCCTTCTCCAAGATCATCGGGCCGGGAATGCGGCTCGGCTACGTGCTGGCGCCGGACGCGTTGTTGTCGCCGCTGGCGTCGATCAAGACCGGCGGCGGCGTCAACCAGTTCGCGGCCATGGCGGTGCATCGACTGGCGGACCAGGGGACGCTGGATGAGCACATCGCGCAGAGCTGCAACAGCCAGCGCGCCAAGCGCGACGCGATGTGGGCGGCCATGGAGTCCGACTTCGCCGATGCGGCCACCTGGAGTCGACCGCAAGGCGGCATCTATTTGTGGGTGCACCTGAAGGACCAGAACGTGGACACCGCAGACCTGGTCGAGCCGGCGGTGGCGCACGAAGTCGGCATTACCACCGGCGTCAACTTCCACCCGGAGGGTACCGGGGGCAGCCATCACTTCCGGCTCTGCTTCGGCTTCAACACCCCCGAGGAGATAACCGAAGGTGTGTCGCGGCTGGCCGCGGCCTGCGCCGATGTGGGTGTAGCCGGCGTGGCCCGCGCGGCAGCGCCGGTGGCGTAGACGCCCGCCGGCGGAGGCGTCAGTTCCTGCGCCGCAGTACGCGGGTCAGCAACGCGCGCGTCACCAGGGCAACGAACGCCACTAGCGCCAGCACCGCCACGGCGCCGACCACGGCGAAGGCGGCCTTGCTCAGCCCGCTGCCGGCGCCGCCCATAACCGACCCGACCGCGGCCGAGATGCGGCCGCGCCAGCCGATACCGAAGGCGACCACTACCGCCAGGGCCAGCAGCCAGCCGGCCATGTCTCCCCAGGCACGCAACGGTGTCTTGGATGTCATGCTGAGCGATTCCCGCTACGGATCCTGCGCGTCGGCCACCTCGGCGTATATGTCCGAGCCGACGATACCGCTCCAGTGGTCGATGACGCTCCGCCACATCGGGCCCGGTCTACCGTCGCCGATGTCGACGCCGTTGAAGCGCACCACCGGTGCCAGGCAATAGGGGGTGGTGGGCAGCCACACCTCGTCGGCGTTGACGACATCGTAGGGGTGGATGTCCGCCTCGACGAAGGGGATGTCGAGCTCGGCGAGGATCTCGGTGAGCGCGGTCAGGCTGACCCCCCATAGGATGTTGCCGCCGCGGGGTGACACCACCTGGCCATCGCGGTAGATGACGAAATTGGAGCCGCCGGTCTCGCTGATGTAGCCATTCTGGTCGAGGTAGATGGCGATCGCCTGCGGGTCGGCATCGCGGGTTTCCTGATCGCCGATCCACATGTGCAGGCGGTTGCGGTGCTTGATGGCGGAGGACAGCGACTGCGGCGGCCAGTGGCGGACCGACGGGGTGAGGCAGCGGGCGCCCTCGGTGAACAGTGACCGCCAGAGGTGGAACGGTATAGGGAACGTGTGCTGGACGTAGGTGGGAGTCCGCTCCGCCGCGACCCCGGCGGCCCCGGCGTAGATCGGGTTCTCGCCGGCGGTCATGTAGTACACCAGACCGAGCTCGCTGCCGGGTGATAGCTCGCGGTTGTGGGCGATGAGCTCGCGCGAGACCTCCATCGTCTGTTCGAGCGAGATCGGCGGCTCGATTCTGGCGTAGCGGCAGCTGCGGTAGAGCCGTTTGGCGTGGTCCTCCAGGCGGTAGGGCTCCCCGCCGAAGGTGCGTAGGAAGTCGGTGACCGCCGCGCCGATGACGATGCCCAGGTCGTAGATCGGCAGCTTGCAGTCGGCCGCTGGCACCATCTGCCCGCGGAGGTAGGCCAGCGGCTGGTCCCCGGCGGCGGCGCGGGCGGCTCCCTCAGCCATCGAGGCCCTCGCCACCGGTAGTCCAGCCGCAGGTGGCGGCCGCCATCGACTGCTCGAACTGCTCGTTGGAGCCATAGCGCCAACCGAAGGCACGGTCCCAGATCTCGGCCTTCTCCATACACAGGTACATAAACACGTCCTTCTGCCACGGCTGGAATCGGTCGTACATCGCCGCGAACATCTCCACCTTGCGGTCGTCGCTGTAGGTCAGCTTGCCATGCGGATCGGGAACCAGGTCGCTCTGCAGGATCCGCGTCGGCTCACCCCGCCGCCGTATCTGCTTCATCACCGGCTTGATGAAGGTAACCGAGCCGAACGAGATGAACTGCACCTCGTCGGGGCTGAATGTGGACATCACCTCGTCGGCCACCGCCAGGTAGTCCCCCCGCCAGTGGTCGTAGTGGACCATCGGGTGGAAGTGAAACGACACGCCGATGCCGCGGTCGGCAACCCGCCGCGCCGCACCGAGGCGGCGCCGCAGCGGGGCGGTGAAGTGCTCCTCGTTCTCGATAACCGGGTCGGTGTTGAGCGACCAGCTGCACACCACGTTGGGCGGTATCGGCCGGTCGAGGAAGTAGGTGACATTGGCGGACTTGGTCTTCAGCTCCAGCAGCACGTTGCGGTTGTCGGCGGCAAACGCCATCAGGTCATCCAGCATTCCGCCGGTATTGCCCCACAGCAGCGAGTCGGAGGACTGGCCGGTGCCGACGTGGTGGAAGCGGCTCGGGTCCAGGCGCAGCCGCCGCAGCTTGCCACCGAGCTCCGCGTCCACGGCTACCCGCTCGCCGTAGAAGGTCTGGATGGTGCAGTAGCTGCAGCCGAAGCCGCAGTTGGTGACGGCGTCGATGGTCTTGAGATTGCAGCACAGCGTTCGCTCCGAGCGCACCGGGCAGTCGCCGAACATCTCGCGGTCCGATGCCACCTGCTCTATCTGCACCGGCGCGCGCTCCGGCGTGCGGCTCGCCCCGTCCTGGTATCGAGTCGGCTCGCTCCTGAGGGTGGCGACGTGGGCCTCCAGGGCCGCGAGATAGCGGCGCTTGCGTTGCTTGCTGGGCAACGCGGCGTCGACCGTCTGCGCCTGCCACCAGCTGGCTAGCGGCGCCTCGCCCCACATCTGCAGGTCGCGGGCGTGCTGACACAGCAGCCGCACCTCTTGGGTGGTGAAGCGATAGTGGGCGTGCTCGGCGGCAATGTGGGCGCGCGTGCCGGCATCGAGCACGTCGTAGAGCGTGCCCGCTACCGGTAGCGAGGGCCGCCCGGTGGTCGCCCGCTCCGTTGCGGAGCACGGCGAGCGCGTAGTGGGCGAGGTTTTAGTAGGCTGTTGTTGTTGTTGCTGCTGCTGCGAAGAA
>CAJWOB010000225.1 GCA_913043885.1 uncultured Spirochaetaceae bacterium
CCTGGTCGGCGCATAGCGAGCCGCCGCCGCTCGCCGACCGCCAGGGGCGGTCGTTCACCGCAGGCCCGGTAAAGAACAAGCTGATCGTCTTGAGCGACGGCACCTGGCTATCCCCCACCTCGCGGGAGACAGAGGCCGAATGGGACGCCGCGGTCACCCGCAGCACCGACGGCGGCCAGACGTGGCATCTGTCGACCGTCCCGCTCGACCACGCGGTGTTCGCAGGCAAGGGCGTTATCCAACCGACCGTGTGGGAGTCGGAGCCGGGGCGCGTACACATGCTCCTGCGCAGCACCGCCGGCTTCGTGGCACGAGCCGACTCCTCGGACGCGGGAAGAACCTGGTCGCCGATCGCATCGACCGATCTGCCGAACAACAACAGCGGCATCGACCTGGTCAGGCTCCCCGATGGCGGGCTGGTGCTCGCCTCCAATCCGGTCGGGGCAGATTGGGGGCCACGTACGCCTCTGGTGCTCAGCCGCTCGAACGACAATGGAAGGACTTGGCGTCGGATTGCCACCCTCGAAGACGAGGACGCGGAGTTCAGCTACCCCGCAATCGTTTGCACGTTTGAGGGGGTCGTCGTCTCCTACACATGCAAGCGTCGGCGGATTTGCGTGGCGACGTTACGAGGCGTTCGATAGGGCCATGGGCTGGTGTCGCGCACCGGCATTCCGCTGCTTGTGAGTCGATCGGGCTCCGTTTAGCACATCATCCCATGGAACACCGAGAAGCCCCTCAGTGCTGCTGAGAGAGTGATGACTAGCTGCGATTGCAGACGCCGATCCGCACTACCTGCAGCCTGGCAATGTGCATGCGGGTGGTGCACGCGGCCACGCCGCCAATCATCGCTTCTTCTCCCTGGGATCGGCTCCGCCTTCTTGCGCGACCCATCGGGGCTGCCCACAGTGCTGATCCCCGACCGAGAATGAGAGCCGCCCTGGCCCAGTTCATCTATGAAAGCAACACCTTTGCGTCCCGGCAGGCGGAAGTGGAGCTCTTCCGGGACGGCGGCCCCTGGCTCGACCGTGTCGAAGACGTGCGCGCGTGGGCGGCACAGACCGAGTCACAGATGCGCGGCAGCCTCGACGCCCTGGAGCAGGCCGGGTGGGAGACCGCACCGTGCTTCACTGCTATGTGCGGATCTCCAGGAGGTCGGCTGAGCGAGGCGTGCTTCGCCGAGATTCGCGACACGCTGCTCGGCTGTGTCGAGGCAGCGGCGCCATTTGACGTGTTGATACTGCACCTTCACGGAGTGGCCTGTGCCGTGGGGGAGGATGACGTCGAAGGCCACCTCCTCGAGCACGTGCGCACTACTCTCGGGTACCCGAGGCGGGTGGTGCGGTCGCTCGATCTCCACGCCAACTTCACTCGCCGCATGCTTGAGCACGCCGATGCGGTTACCGCGTACCGCACCTTTCCGCACATGGACTTCCGCGCAACCGGGGTGCGCGCAGCTCAGCTGGCGATGCACGCAGCACGCAGGTGGTTTTACCCGCGCAGTCGCCAAGCTGCGCATGCTGTTTTCGCCGGTCGACAGCACTCACTTCGAAGGCAACCTCGCTGCGATCATACGCAGCGCGCGGCAGCTCGAAGCGCTCGACGGCGTGCTCGACGTGTGCACGCTGCCCGTCCAGCCGTGGATGGACATCGAGGAGATGGGCTGCGCGCTGGTGGTAACGGCCACCGAAGCCGGTGTGCCGGTCGACGCGCTAGAGCAGCTGGGGCAGGAGTGGTACGACCAGCGCCACGTCTGGAAGGACCGCCTCACCCGGATGTCCGAGCTTCTTGCCGCGCTTCACCACAAGCGCGAGCAGCCGTACATCCTCGTCGACCCGGCCGACGCCACCTCGGCCGGGGCTCCCGGCAACAGCGCCGAGATGTTGCGCCGGCTACTGCCTTACAAGGATGAGCTTCCGGGCAAGGTGCTGCTGTGGGTGGTCGACCCGGGGACGGTCGCCGCGGCACGGTCCGGCGCAACCAGCTTCACCACCGGCGAGCCAGCGGTCCACTGGAACGGTCGCGTGAGCTGGACAGGAGTGGGCAACTACGTCGCCCGCGGCAAGGCCTACACAGGTCAGCGATTCTCGATGGGCGAGGCGCCGGTAATCGAGTGTGGGCAGATTCAGCTCGTGGCATGCTCCTTGCCGGCGGTCACTCCCGAACCGGCGTTCTACGAGTGCGTGGGGCTGAAGCCCGACGAAGCACTGGCGATAATGGCCAAGAGCATGACCGGGTGGATGGCGGCGTTCGACGCCGGCTGGGAGCGCAGCTTCCTGTTCGGCGGGCCGGGGATCTGCTCGCTCAACTTTGCGAAGATTCCGTTCACCGGCAGCGGCCGCCGCCTCTATCCCGTCGATCCGAGCCTCGCCACGCCAGTCGAGATCTGGGGGCCCGGTTCTACCGCGGCCGACGCATAGCAGCGCCGGGACGAGCGGCTACGCCTACATCGAGCTGGTCGAGGTGCCGAAACGGCGCCACCCGCCAGAGGCGGTGTTCGCCGCCGGCGCGGGTAAGCCGCCGGCGCCGGCTATCCGCCCCGAGCCACGGTCACAACCTTCTCTATCGCTGTCGCAATAAGCTCCGCCTCAGCGGCCCCCCACGACTCCATGACCTGGAGGACCATGTGATCCGCGATCGCAGCGGTGGCGTTGGGGCACGGAAACTGTCGATCCGGATCGCCCCGGTACTCGGTCGCCGTCCATGGGAAGCCGCTGGCCCCGAACACCCTCCGCTCGCGAAACCACTCATAGGTGTGGGGAAGGGCCGCATAGGTGGCGTTTACCGGCACCCTCTCGGCGGCCAACGCCGCGGCGAAGCGCTCTTTATCCCATCCCTCGATCCCGTGGTAACGGACCCGCAGGAACCACCAGGAGGGCTGAGCCCCGGTAGGAACTTCCGGTAGCTCGACGGCCGGTTCGTCGTCGAGTCGGATACGTAGCTCCTCCACGAAGACACGCCGCCGGTCGACGATATCCGGCAGGCGGCTCAGCTGCGCACGCCCGATCGCCGAGGCAAGCTCATCCTGGTTGAAGTTGAGCGATGCGATGGCGTTGCGCCCGGCAGGGATCGTCGATCCGCTTGGCTTGCCACGATCGGCCGCGGTGCGCACCTGATCGATAAGCGCCGCGTCCCTGCTGAACACGACACCGCCCTGGCCACCCGTGCTGTGATGCTTGCCCCACATGGTAGAGAACGCGGCGGCGGTTCCGTACGCCCCGAGGGGCTTGCCATCCATACTCGCGCCATGCGCCTGGGCGCAGTCCTCGATTAGGGGTAGACCGTGCCGATCGGCCAGTGCCACGATGGCGCGGATGTCCGCGGGCTCGCCAGCGACATGGGCGACGATGATGGCGCTGGTGAGTGGCCCGATGAGCGCCTCGATCTGATCGACGTCGCAGTTGAACGAGCCGGGAGCGGTATCGGCCACGACGGGCACGCAGCCACACAACGGCACCGGCATCATGCCCCCGGGGTCGGTGATGGCGGGCACCACCACTTCGGTGAAGGGCTCAATGCCGAGCGCACGGAGGGCGATGTAGATGGCGCTTGTGCCCGAATTGACCGCATCGGCGTAGCCGCCGCCCAGACTCGTCGCGAATTCGGCTCAGTACGCGCGCTCCTGCTCTCCTCCATACTCGATCGCGCCCCGCGCCGCCACCGCGCCGTCGACCACCTCCACGATGGCGCGGCGCTCCTCCGGGCCGATCAGGCCGCGATCAGGCAGTTTCGAGATAACCGGTCGGCCGCCATCGATGGCGAGGTGGTGGGCGCTCACGGTGGTCCTCTTGGAGGACCGGAGCCTAACTCGTTTGCAGCGCCCTCGCCATCGCGCTCGCCAACGAGACGACGTACACCGCCAGCGCCGGTGACCTCATCGGCCACCATGCCCTCACCATTCACCGCGCTGGTGAGAACCGCGCCCGGGACCGGCAGCGGCGCGCGCTCGGCATAGTCTACTTGGGGGCGTCGGCGCGGCAACGCACCTACGAGGCGGAAGCGTATCAGGCGGGGAGGATCTGACCTGCATCATTGGATCCTGCTGAGGATGCGGGTCTACCATGCTGAAAGCTGGCCGTCAGAGGCCACGCGGTGCACTAGGAGGTGACATGAAGATCACCGACGTCGAAGTAATCGAGTTCAAGGTCCCCACCCGTTCGCGCAGGACCCGCTGGGGCTATGGCGAATGGGGCGGGCACTATGAGGACACTCAAACGCTCACCAAGATCACCGCCGATAGCGGCGCCGAAGGCTACTCTCTTGGCGGCAAGGCCAAGGGGACGGTGGAGGAAGAGGAGGTAAAGGACCTCCTCATCGGCGAGAACCCGCTGGACCGGGAGAAGATCTGGAACTGGATGTATCAGGCCTTCACCTTCAATCCTGGTGCAAGCGAACCACTGATCGGGGTGATCGACGCCGCCTTATGGGATCTGTTCGGGCGGATGATCGAGCTGCCGATCCACAAGATCCTCGGCGGCGCCCGCGACAAGATTACTGCCTATGCCAGCACCTTCCCTCAGCTCGGTGGACCTGAGGTGTACGCGCAGCACGCCCTCGACTGCAAGGCCAAGGGCTACAAGGCGTACAAGGTGCACGCCTACATCTGCTGGGATCCCCACAAGTGGCAGCCGGCCCCGCAGCAGCCGGGCTTTCCCAAGGAGGACGTGGAGATCTGCCGAGCGGTTCGCGAAGCCGTGGGCGATGACATGGTGTTGATGCTCGATCCCTTCGGCGTCTACACCCTGGAAGAGGCCCTCTGGGTGGGCCGCCAGCTCGAGGAGCTGAACTTCTACTGGCTCGAGCACCCGATGCCGGAGTTCACGGTCGAGGCCTACCGACGTCTGGCTCGAGAACTGAGTATCGCGATCTGCTCACCCGAGCACGTACGCGGCGGCGTGTTCAGCCGCGCCGAGTGGGTGCTGCAGGGCGCGGCGGACATGCTGCGCATCGACAACAACTACGGTGGCATCACCGGCTC
>CAJWOB010000226.1 GCA_913043885.1 uncultured Spirochaetaceae bacterium
TAGTGGTAGCAGTAGCAGTAGCAGTAGCAACAGTAGTAGAAGCAGCAAAGGCCGCGGGAGAGCCCGTCATCGGCGCCCCATCCGGACTTGTCCGCAACAGCCTGCAGGACAGTTGCCATTTTCGGACTGTCCTTCAGGTGCGCCAGACGGAACTCCAGCGGATCCCGGCCGGCCGCATGGGCAAGCTCGTCCATGAAGCATTCCAGATAGATGGCGTTCTGGTTCGCATTCACCCCGCGCCAGAAACCGGGCCGGACAGGCGGGTTACGCATCGCGTGGTCAACCAGCAGGTTAGGGAAAGTGTACTTGATCGTCTGGTCTTCGACGCGCGCATCCACACCGGATGGAAGCAATCCCTGGAACACGATCATGTCGGCACCATCCGTCAAGGCTTGCGGCATGATGCCGGCAAGGATGGACTGACCGGAAATGCGAATTTTCAGGCCAGTCAAATTGCCGTCGGCATCCAGCGCGACGAAGGTCAGGTACGCGCGGCAGATGCGTTCCTCGTCGGAGCTGTCCGGCTCCAGCGCGGTGACCAGGGCGCCGACTTCCATCGAGGTGCGGAACACGCGATTGACCGCCGCGATGACGGTGAGGATGGAGCCGTTGCCGGCCGGCCGCTCGAATACCAGTGAGTCGATAGCGACCGTCATCACCGCTCCGCCGGCATGCTTGCGGGCGCTGATGGCGGCCGTCTTGTCGATGAGCGATACCAGCCGGCCACCGAAGATCGACCCGTAGTTGTTGAGGTCGCTGAACAGCACCAGGTCGCTGGTGATGGTCCTGCTATGCGCAACCGTGCGCCCGGCACCGGACGACGGCGCTCTACGGGAAGTCACTCGAGGGCTGGAAGCGCGCCGTCGGGATGGCGTCGCCGCTGGGCACCTTGCCCACCGGGTTGTGCTGAAAGCGATCGGTGCCGCGCATCAGGTAGGCCTCGAAGAAGGGCCACTCCTCCACGTCGCAGCGCACGTCGGTCGGGGAGAAGCGTAGGGTCATGCCGACCCGTCGACGCCCCGACTCGCTGGGACCGGAACCGTGCACCAGGTCGTCGTCGTGGATGGACGCCTCGCCAGCCTTCAGGTCGATGGTGACGATATCGGCGGGGTCGAACTGCTGCTCGTCAATGGCTTGAGCGAGCGTGTACTGATCCCCCTCGACCGTGTGGTGCTGGTAGTCGGCGCGGTGGCTGGCGGCGACCACCCGCATCGCCCCGTTGGTGTCGTCGGTGTCGTACAGCGCCAACCAAAGGGTCACGCTGGTGCGGGGGGTGAGCGGCCAGTATTGGGAGTCCTGGTGCCAGGGGACCTCCGAGCTGGCGCCCGGGAGCTTGCAGAAGAACTGGCAGCCCCAGTGGATGAGATCGGGGCCCAGCAGGTCCTCGACGTAGTCGTGGATCGCCGGTGTCTGGCACAGGTCGTAGCACCAGCGGTTGGCCTTGTGCCAGTTGTTGCGGGAGTTGATGTCCTCGCCGTCTGGCACCCGCGCCAGAAGCTCGTCAAATCGAGTCTGTAGCGCGGCCACCCCCGCCTCGTCGAACAGCGGCAGGTTCTTCACGTAGCCGCGCTCGGCAAACTGCTGCTTCTCGGCGGTGGTGAGCCGGCGGGCGGCAGCACCGCCTGCAGGCGGCCGGGTCAGTGTCTGCATGGCGGCCTCATGATACTCCGAAGAAGTCGAAGGGACGCGCCCTATCCGTATAGCGGCCGGACAAGGCGAGTGGGGTCCCGCCCAGCTACCCGTACGGTACACGGATAGCGCCGAGTACCACCCAATCGAGTCTGGACGGACTTCGCGACGGCCGTCGCGGACGGCGAACTATCTATGGCTCGCTGCCGATCTGCCGGTAGCCGCCGCCGTAGAACAGCAGCGGATCGCCCTCGCTATCGGCACCGGCGACGATGCGGCCGATCACTATCTCGTGGTCGCCGCCCTCGTAGGTGCGGTCGAGCTCGCACTCCACGTAGGCGAGGCACTCGACCAACAGCGGCGCGCCAGTGGTGCCGGTCCGCAGCACCACGCCGTCGAAGTCCTTCGGCCCCGGCTTGGCGAAGCGATTGGACAGCTCCATCTGGTCGGCGCCGAGGACGTTGATCGCGAAGCAGCGATGCTCGGCGATCTGGCGCCGCATCTCGTTGCGGGTGTCGATGGCGAACAGCACCAACGGCGGGTCGAGGGAGAGCGAGGTGACGGCGTTGGCGGTCATCGCCCACCTCGCCTCGTTGTCGCCGGTGGTGACGACGGTGACCCCGGTGGCGAAGCGCCCCATGATGCGGCGCTGATCGCCAGCGTCGAACGTGCCTGACATGCGGTGCGGGTTAGCCGAGGGCCTTATTGACCGCCGGCATCACCTCGGTGGCCAGCAGCTCCACCGACTTCCACCAGCGCGGATCGCCATCGGAGTCCTGCGCCACCATGCACAGCGTGCCGAAGCCGCCGGTGGCCGCGTACACCTCCAGAAGCCGTTCCACCACCTGATCGACCGAGCCGACGATGTTGATGTTCTTCATGACGTAGTCCACATCAAGCTCGTCGTCGGTCATGGTCGGCGGATCCTTGGCCGCGTCCTGCGCCTTGCCCGCTTTGAGGATCTTGAGCATGTAGTCGTAGGAGCGCTCGTAGACGCCGCCTGAGAACTCCACCGCGTCCTTCTCGGTTTCGCCGACGACGATGCTGCGGCACACCCGCCAGGTATCGCGGTCGGGCTCGGGCCGCCCTGCCTTGGCCGCGCCTTCGGCATAGAGCTCCCAGTGACGGGGCACCCAGTTGAGGGACATGACGTTGGCGCTGATGGGGATGTAGCCCCGCTCCCCAGCGGTGGTGGCGCCCATCGACTGCGGCTTGAGGATGCTGATGGCCAGCGGCGGGTGCGGCTGCTGGTAGGGCTTGAGCATCCACCCCATCTGGAAGCTCGGATCGGGGTTTTCGACCTTGATGGTCCAGTAGTCGCCTTCCAGCTTGAAGGGCGGCTCCGCCTTCCACAGGTCGACCACCATGTCCATCGCCTCCAGGTTCATGAGCCCCGAGTCCTTGGGATCGATGCCGAACAGCTCGAAGTCGGCGGGTACGCCGCCGGGGCCAAAGCCCACCATCAGGCGGCCCCGGGACATGTGGTCCAGCATCGCCAGTCGGGTGGCGACGTTGGCGGGGTGGTGAATCGGGGTGATGGTGACGCCGGTGCCGAAGCGGATGCGCTCGGTCACCGGGATGCAGTAGCCGATGAACACGTCGTTAGAGGGGATGGGTTCCCACGGCAGGGTGTGGTGCTGGCCCACCCACGCCTCCTCGAAGCCGAGGCGATCGCACAGCTTGACCAGCTCGACGTCCTCCTCGAAGCACGAGGTGCGGTCCCGTTCGGGCGGGTGGAGCGGCATCATGAACATGCCGAGTTTCAACTTGGGTGCCACGCGCAGATATTAGAGCAGCGGCGCGGCGCGCGCGAACCGGTGGCGTGGCTTCTGACGATTCGTTAGACTCTGCGCGTCCAGAGTTCCATCTCACCCATTCCCCTGTAGCTCAGTTGGTAGAGCGGGTGACTGTTAATCACTAGGTCGCAAGTTCGAGTCTTGCCGGGGGAGCTCCTACATATCACGCCCTATTCCCCGGCGATCATCCGCTCGGCCATGACCGCGGCCATGGCGAGGATCGTCGCATGGGTGTTCGCACGGATGCTGTCGGGCATTATCGAGCCGTCGATGATGCGCAAGCCCTCGACGCCGCGCGCCCGGCAGTCGGGCAGGAGGATGCCGGCGACGATCTCCCGCATCGGCGCCGTCTCGCCGAGCGCGAGGCTCCGCTCGATGGCGTCGACAATCCGGGTGCGGTCGTGCTCGACGCTGAGGAGGCCGAGGTCGATGGCCGGGGGGACGTCCGGATCGGCGCTACGCCACGCCAGCCGGCCCGACGCGAGCTCCAGGTTGTTTACGGCCTCGATGCGGAAGTGGCGCTCGCCGTCCGCTTCTCCAGCGACGATGGAGTTCGGGTAGAGCATCATGTCGCCGCGCAGATCCGAATCGGTCGCGGTGTAGCGCGCCGAAAGCTGGAGGCCGGGGGCGCCTATCTCGCCCGACACGCCATCGCGCAGCCGCCACGTGATCCAGACCTTAGGATGGTCGCGGACGCCCCGGCCCACGCCGGGGAGGTCGACGCGCGCGTCGATGCCGTGCTCGCGCAGGTGCGCGGACGGCCCGATGCCCGACAGGAGCAGCAGATGGGGGCTGCCGACCGCACCGCCCGCGAGGACGATCTCACCGCCGCCGACGTCGTTGACACCATCCGGTCCGACCACCGACACCCCAGCCGCGCGCCGGCCCTCGATCCGGATCGAGAGCGCCCGCGAGTGCGCCATGATCGTCAAATTCTGTCGTGCCCGGACGTCGGGTCGCAGGAGCGCTCGATTCGGTCCCCAGCGCAGCCCGTCCTTGCGGTTAAGCGGCAGCTGGCCGACGCCCATCGCGGCGGGATCGTTGTGGTCGTCGGTCGTACGGTAGCCTGTCTCGATTCACGCGGCGTGAAAGGCCGCCTGCGTGGCGATCCACGACTCGCGTGGGTGACGATAGATCGGGAAGGGTCCGTCGTCCCCGTGTACGGCGCGATCGCCGACCGGGTCGCGCTCGAGAGCGCGGTAGCCGGACAGGATCGACGTCCACGACCAGGCCGACCCGACCATCCAGGCCCAGCGCTCGAAGTCCTCGGGCACGCCGCGCAGCCAGATGGAGCCGTTGACGGCGCCGGAGCCGCCGACCAGCTTCCCGCGTGGGAGATGGAACTCGCAGCCAGCGGCCGAGCCGGTGGCGGTATAGCTCCAATCGAACTCGCCGAGGTCGTCGGTCGTCGCGACACCGCCCCCAGGGGTGTCGGCGAGGTCCGGCCCGGCCTCGATGAGCGCCACCGACCGTGCCGGGTCGCGATCCGCGGGAAAATGGAGGCCTCCTTGCGTGGCGAGATCAGCAAGGTTCAGG
>CAJWOB010000227.1 GCA_913043885.1 uncultured Spirochaetaceae bacterium
GAGCTGCAGGCTCGTCTACGCACTCATTTTGGGATCGAGCCGCCCCCACCAGCCTCGGAGGCGGTCGGGCGCCTCATCAAGATCGAGTCCGCGCAGCTGGCCGAGTACTTCACCGTGGAGGAGGTGGACGAAACTTACGTCCGCCTGCGTGGCGGCGTGGTGGTTACCGTCGATGACCGGGAGAGCGAGGATCGTCACGTCATCAGTGCCGACGAGGTCATCTACAACCAGTCCACCGACAGTCTGACCGCGCGCGGCGACGTGGAATACCGGCTCGTCGCCGGCGAGGGCGAGGAGGTGTTCCGCGGCGAAGCCCTGAGCTTCGACGTGGCCACCACGGAGGGCGCCTTCGTAGAGGGCAGCACGGAGCGGGAGCACTTCACCGGCACCGACACCATCACCTTTCGCTTCTCGGGCGATCGCGTGGTACGCCTCGCCGACGACACCATCGTTCTGCAGCAGGGGCAGATCACCAGCAGCCCAGACCCGCAGGCCCCCAACTACGAGATCCGGGCCCGGGAGATGTGGATTCTGGCGCCGAGCGAGTGGGCGCTTCGGGGGGCCACCTTGTTCGTCGGCCGCATCCCCGTGTTCTACTTACCGTTCTTCTTCCGCACCGGCGACGAGCTGATCTTCCACCCCTCCCTGGAGATCGACGATCAGCGCGGCACCGCGCTCAACACCACCACGTATCTGATCGGGCGGCGCGAGCAGCCGGACACGCCGTTCTCGTTCCTGCGCACCACCGACGACGCCCAGTACGAAGAGGTGCGCGCCGGCCTGTTTCTCCGCAAGGTGCCGGGCGCCGGCCAGACGGGGGGCGGCGAAGCCGACGGCGGGCGGTTCCTCAAGGTGATGGTGGATCTGTACTCCCGCTTCGGCGTGTTCGCAGGCGTGGAGGCGGCGCTCGGCGGCGAGGGGGCCACGCAGTTGCTCCTCAAGGGGGGGATTGGCGCGTCGCGGACGGTCTACTTCGACTCGCAGTTCGGATTCACTCCGTTCTTCGTCGACACCGGCGGCAACGCATTCTCCATCTGGCACGACGTCAATCTGTTCGGCGGCGTGGTGCCGCTGCGCTACGCACTGGATGTCACGCTCAGTAGCACCGGCGCGCAGTCAGCAGAATCGGCGCTCTCCGCCTGGTCACTGACAGCTGATGTCGAGTGGGTCTCGGATCCGCGCTTCACCGCGGATTTCTACAATCGCCAGGAGCGCATCGACTGGCCGGCCCTCATCGGTTTGCCAGGAGATCCGCCGCCGGTGGTGTCCGCCCGCTCCACGCTCACCTGGGAGGTAAACGGCAAGGCAGACCTCGGCCTGCCCAGCGCCGAAGCGACCGCCGAACCGGGCGTCGGCGGCGGCTCGGCGCTCGTCGAGCGGCTCTCGTTCCCGACCCTCAATGCCCGCCTGTTCTGGCAGAGTCGCCAGGATAGCGCCGACTACTGCGCACAGCTGGCGTCGTCGTTTGGCAGCCAGGCGGCCTGTGACGCCGCCAACACGGGCGGCGCAATCGAAGGGCTCGACCCCACCGTCGAGTTCTACTACCCCTCCACGCTGCGGCTGCCGCTGCTCTCCGTGTCGATCGCCGGCACGCTGCTCGAGGCGCCGGCAACGGCGCAACGGCGACCAGCGCATGAGGCGCTGCCGGTTGCCGATGTGCCAGGCCGCGGTCTGCGCCCACCGGGGATGGGCGTTGCCCTGGCGGTCGCAGCGGCTGCGGGCGCAGCGGCGACGAACGCCGACGACGATGAGCGGACGGCCGGCGCCTCGCCGCCGCCGAGCTTGCAGGCGTTGCCGCTGCCACCACGGGCGGTGTCCGCACGCGGCGATGCCGCGCCACCGCAGTTGGTGGAGCCGTTCGCTGCCACCGTCAGCTACGACTTCACGCCCACCATCACCGTCGAGGAGACCTTCGACAGCGACCTGTGGACCACGCCTACCGCCGTCGATTTCTCGCAGCGCTACGTAACCGCTCAGCTGACGGAGACCGGGAGCCTCATCGGTGACATCAGCGTCCAGGGAGGGCTCTTCACCGCTCGCCACACCCTCAGCAACAGCGCCACCTACCAGACCAGATTCGCGCGTGGTCCCTCCCTCCTCGACGGCCTCGACACCACGGGAGCCGATGATGGCGGAGCAGAGGATGACTCCGTGTGGGACTCCCTGGTCAGCTCCGACCTCACCCAAACCGGAGCCCGCGTCAGCGCCGCCACGCGTCTGACGCTGTCGCCGCTGCGCCAGGTTCCGGCTCTGGCCGCCTCCTCCCTCAGCTACAACCTCGGGCTGGGGCTCTACGAGGTGGCATTCGATGCCGCTGCAACCAGTGACCTCGCGGACCCGATCTACGTGAGCGTCGGGCCGCAGTGGACTTCTGAGGGCGTGGACCAGCACTCGCTATCGTCGCGGCTGGCACTCCTACTCGGAGAACACACCCAGGCGCTGACCCTGGCCGCCAGCCTGCCGCCGGCCAGCGCACTGAGCGTGTCCGCGACGCTCACTCTGGCATCGGCGCTGGTGACCGGGTCGCTGAGCACCGCCGTGTCCCCGGGCGCCGGAGGGTCAGACCCAGCTCTCGACTGGCAGCCGCTGCGCGCCGCTGTCGACGTGCGGATTGCGGAGGGCATCGGCGTCCGCCAGGAGCTGGACACCGACCTCCAGCTGCCAGCACTGGATCGAGTCAGCACCACGCTCACCATCGCAGACTTCTCCGCCACCGCCGTGGGGCGCTACATGATCCCGCTGGATCCGGATGGTGTCGCCCTGGGAAGCGAGGGGGACGAGGAGTTTCTGCTGCAACAGCTGCGCTTCGGCTACTCGCTGTCGCCGGAGCCAATTCTGCTGTGGCGAAACAGGATCCAGGTAGATCTGGGGCTGCGCACCGCGTGGCAGATCAACCTCCAGGACTTCGTCAACAATGCTTTTACGTTCGACTTCTCCCTCAACCTCTCGATTCACGAGTTCCTGGAGTTGGGCTTGACGACCTCTTCCCGCAACGAGCGGACCTACCGGTACTTGCCAGGACTACCGGAGAAGGTGGGTGAGGCGTGGGTCAATCCGCTTCAGGACCTGTGGTGGTCGTTCCAGTTCTGGGACGAAGCCAATCGGCGCGCCTCCGCCTTCAACATCCAGACCCTGTCGCTCAGCCTGGTGCACGATCTGGTGGACTGGAACCTCAGCTTCACCTATTCCGGCAGCTATCAGCCCAACGCCACCGGCACCCAACTGGAGTGGGCCCCGACATTCAGCTTGTCGGTGCAGTGGATTCCGGTGCCGGAGATCAACTCGGAGCTCTCCGGCGGCGACGTCTTCTCCATAGGGGACTAATGGGTGATGGCACGTTGACACGAGGCGGCAGCATCGATCACGCTCGATTTCTCGGTACCGCATCGGCTATGTGGCCGACGTGCCGGTGCCGCAGCTGAATGGCACTCGATCGCCCATCCCAGCACCTCATAGCTTGAGTCAGAAAACCTTTACCGTCGCAATTGAGGACCCCGCGGCGCTACGCGACATCTGCGGGGCCAACGATCGCAACGTCACCCATATTGCCGACGTTGTCGGCGCGCCCGTTCGGACCCGCGGCAACGAGCTGATTCTGGAGTCCGAGGACGCCGCCCGCCAGCGGCTGTTTCGTGTCCTGCTCGACGGTCTGCTCGAGCTGGTGCGTGATGGTCGGCACCCCGATAGATTCAATATCGCCACCGTCGCGGCGCGCATGCAGGACCGCGTCGACGCCGCATCGGCTGCGGGAACGCGCCCCGCGGAAGATGAGGTGCCTCTTCCCGCGTCCGACAAGCCGGTGCTCATTCCGGGCGGCTCCGGGAGGGTGTTCGCCCGCAGCGCCACGCAGATGCGCTATCTGGACGCCCTGCAGAGCGCCGAGATCGTGGTCGGTATTGGGCCGGCCGGCACCGGCAAGACGTTTCTGGCGGTGGCCGCGGCGTTGCGCGAGGTACTGGGCCACCAGCGGCGTCGGTTGGTGATTACGCGCCCGGTAGTAGAGGCCGGGGAGAGCCTGGGATTCCTCCCGGGCGATCTAGGGCAGAAGATCCACCCCTACCTGCGGCCTTTGTACGACGCAATGGATGCGCTGGTGTCCCCGGAGGTGGTGCGTCGCCTCGAAGACAACCGAGTGCTCGAGGTGGCCCCTCTGGCCTACATGCGGGGCCGCACGCTGGCCAACAGCTACGTCATCCTCGACGAGGCGCAGAACACGACGCGCGAGCAGATGAAGATGTTCCTGACCAGGATCGGGGAGGGGAGCCGGGTGGTGGTGACCGGGGATATCACGCAGGTCGATCTACCACGTCGCAGGGACTCGGGGCTCATCCACATCGCGTCGATCCTATCGCCGATACAGGAGATATCGTTCGTTCGTTTCGCCCAGGAGGATGTGGTTCGTAGCACATTGGTGCGCCGCATCGTCCAGGCCTATGAAGAGGCGGAAGGGGAGGGCGAAGCTGCCCCTCAGCGGCCGGTTCGCCGGCAGCGCGCGGGCTGAGCGGGATGCAGGGCCAGGTATCAGTGCGATGGGCTCCCGTGGAAGGTGGTGCGGCACACCACGGGCGCCGCGCAGCGCGCCAGCTGAGGGCCACTGCCGGACGCCTGCTGCGGCAAGCCGGCCTGCGCCACGAGCTGTCGGTGGTGCTGACCGATGACGCCGGCATCCGCGAGCTCAACCGCGACCACCGCGGCGTCGATCGGCCTACCGACGTGCTGTCGTTCTCTCAATCGGAGGGCGACGCCCAGCTGCCGGACGGCCGAGTGGGCGCCGTTGACGCCAGCCGCGACCTGGGCGCGCCGGGCGCCAGTGATGCTACTCGCAACCCGGGCGCCCCTGGCAGCGGCCCGCCACGCCCCGCGCTTGGCGACATCGTCATATCGCTGCCCACGGCGGCGCGCCAGGCCACCGCGACGGGGAGGCGGGCGCTGCGAGCG
>CAJWOB010000228.1 GCA_913043885.1 uncultured Spirochaetaceae bacterium
GTTCCGCGACGAGTGCCTGAATGAGAACTGGTTCAAAAACCTGAACGAGGTGGTCAACGAACTCGAAATCTGGCGGGAGCACTACAACCGCTCACGCCCACACAGCGCCCTGGGAGGTCAGCCGCCGTCGGTGTTCGCTGCCTCCCTACCTGTTACCCTGGCTTCGACTCTCATTTCAGTTGGATAGAAGATCGGGGGCAGGTCAGTGCTGCGATGGCGGCACGTCGACTTCCAGGGCCAGTGCATCGACATCACCGAAGCGTGGAAAGGCCAGGATCCCATCGGCGGCACCAAGACGGGCATTGACCGCATCGTTCCTGTGTCGCCCCGCATCATCGGCAAGCTATAGCTTCTGCGAGTCGACTCGCTGAAGGTCCAGCCTGACGACTTCCTATTCGGCTACGACGACGGCTCTCGGGTCGGCGAGACCTGGTGGCGAAGTCGCTTCCATCGAGCGCTGCGGCAGGCTGGCATCCACGCCGGCGATCGCTGGCTCACGCCTCATAGCTTCCGCCACACCATCAACACCATCGTTCGTGACAGCGGACACGCTCCAGCGAAGAGCCGTGCTGTCATCGGCTGGATGGACGAGTCCATCCAAGACAACTACACCCACTGGGAAGTCGAGCATCTACGCCGCTGGGCGGAGATTGTACACAAGATTTGGCAGTAGCCCAGGATCTATCCTCGCCCATCGGTGACAACTCGACGACGTTGATCGGCCCGCGCCATCCTTGGCGCGGGCGCAGACGCGGGTCCAAGGATGGGCCCACGCGAAACGCGTCCTGCCGTCGGGACCACTGTCTGACGGGACGAGATGGTCGCGATAGGGACCGTTTTTGCAGGCGCCCCGGAGTTCTGGAGTTCCCGCGGTTTCGTAGACAGTTCTATCCTGCTTTGAGCAGCTCCGTCTCGTAGTTGATAGGCGAGCGGTTATCGAGGTGCTGGTGCCGCCGAGTGCGGTTGTAGAAGCCCTCGATGTAGTCGAACACGTCGGCCCTGGCGTCATCGCGAGTTCGGTAGGTCCGACGGCGCACGCGTTCCTTCTTGAGAGTGGCAAAGAAGGACTCGACGGCGGCGTTGTCATAGCAGTTGCCGCGGCGGCTCATGCTAGGGACGAAGCGGTTGTCACAGCAGAAGCGAGCCCAGTCGTCGCTACCGTACTGAGCTCCTTGATCCGAGTGGATGATGACCGCGGCAGTGGGGTGGCGAAGCCACTTGGCTGCCAGCAGGGCCTGGATGACCAGATCTCGATGCATCGTAGACTGCATCGCCCCCCCTCACGATCCGTCGCGACCAAAGGTCCATGACTACCGAGATGTAGAGCCAGCCCTCGAGCGTCCGAATGTGGGTGATGTCGGTAGCCCAGACGGTATTTGGTCTGTGCGCCGTGAACTCCTGCTGCAGCCGATTGGGCGCCACGTTTGAAGGCCGTCCTGGGCGATACCGACGTCTGCTGAGCGCGAGGTGAGCCCTGATCCCGTGTACCCGCATCAGCCGTGCCACTCGGTTCTCCCCACAGGTTTCACCGGCTTCGCGAAGATCCCGGTACACACGCGGGCTGCCATAGGCGTGGTCGCTCTCGTTCCAGTAGTGGCGGATCTGGGCAACCAGTCGCTCGTTTGCCACCGCTCGCTTTGAGACCGGGCGCTTCGCCCACCGATAGAACCCGCTCCGGTGGAGCTCCAGCACGCGGCACATCGCGCTCACACCAAACAAAGTCCGATGATCTTGCATGAAGGCGTACCTCACTCGGACCGGTTCGCGAAGTACGCCGCGGCTTTTCGCAGGATGTCCCGCTCTTCCTCGACTCGCCGCAGCTCTGCCTTCAGACGGACATTCTCTGTTTCTACATCACGCCGCTTCTGATCGGCGGCCGTCGCTTTCGGATTGCGCGGATACGCCTTCAGTCACTTGTACAGGCTGTGGGTCGAGACCTGTAGCCGCTCGGCTACCTCCGCCACCTTGTAGCCGCGCTCGACCACCTGACCCACCGCCTCGGCCTTGAACTCATCCCTATACCGGCTTCCCGCTCCCCCCATCTGGCACCTTCCTTCCTCATTATGTGTCTATTCGATGTCTTCTTTTTCGGGGAAACTCCACTCAGGCAGCGGGAGTGCTGACTCTCGGGAAGCAGCCGAAGCTTGGGTAGAAGCGCTGAACAGCGGGGACGCTGGTGTTTTCGGCTCACTCCATGCCCGGAACTCTGTGCTGCACAAGATCAAGGGTACGGGTCGAGGCGATAGCGACGCCATCGGTCGCGACGCAATTGCTGACTACTTCTTTAACCGGACGATACGAGGAGGTGTTGATCGTCCAGCCATCACTGTCGGCGGCGATGTAGTGCTCATCGAGGGGTGGCTTCAATGTAACGACCCTGACGAGTTTACCGAGCTTGGCGCGTATCTGCGCGTATTTCGCGGCAAGAGAATTAGCGCTGTGTATGAGTATGACGCACAGTTCCGTGAGGACGCGGACCGATTCTGCGAGGATCGGTGGGACCTGTGCCCGAACAATGTCTCTTCAGACGGCGAAGCGGGCGCTGATGCTCTTCGGGCCTTGGCTGGCGCCGTCAACGGTAAGGAATGGTCACAACTGGAGGCGCTGTTCGCTTCCGATGCTGTGTTTTCGGGCCGCGCTTCGAACGCAGAGGGCTTCGTCCAGAACGTGTTCGGACTCAACTTCTCGTATGACGTTGGGGCAATCGCCGGGAGCGGCGGCCTTGGCTTCGCGCGTTGGACGCTCAGGGAGGAGTCAAGCAGGTGGCATCTTCTGACAGTCGTTCGCGTGGCGGACGGCAGGATCGTGCACCTGACAGAATACGGCTCAGCCAACCTTGCGGCGTCAGGCGCGACGATTCGGGATGCCAACGGGTAGCTTCGCCATGACGCCGTACGGCCCGAAGCGCCGCCGATAGCCGCCCACATCAACCGCCCAGCGCGGGCGCCAGCTCCGAGGTCCTGCTGGCTATGGCCGGCAGGACTTTGGTCTTCGAGCAAGTGGAACAGAGCCGCATCGGTTGTGAACCAACGGCTTTTCATGGACGCTCGGTCGGAGCTGGCGGACGTCGACAGACCTGGAACCAGTTGCGGGCTACCGGTCTCGTGCGGTCGAGTAGACTAGTGGAAAAGAAGCGCCCGATCGGAATCGAACCGACATCATGAGCTTGGAAGGCTCAGGTAATGACCATTATACGACGGGCGCGTCGCTACAGGGGCAGCGTGCAGGTTGCCGCGTGTTCGGCGGCGCTGCCGGTGGACTGCCGGGACATCGGCACCACAACCCGCATGCCAGTGTAGCGCTGAAGCACGATGTGCTCTATGGCAGGGCAGTGGGCCTCGAGCTCGGACAACGAGGCGTCCGTCGGGACGCCGAGATGGATGGTGACGTCGTCCCCGTCACGATGTGCCTCGCGCACCCACTACCTGTCGTCGGCAAGGTAGCCGAGCCAGAACGTGACCGCTCGGGTGTTGAGCTCAGCATCGCTGGAGGGGAGTGGCTCGCGCGCCACCATGGGGCGATCGACCCGCTCCGCTGGCATGTCTGGCCGCGGGGGCTTCAGTGGCGGGCGCGCGTGGAATGCCCCCACGGCGTAGGCGGTAGCGACGGCGAATGCCCCGGCCGCCAGCGCTGGCCGAACCATGCGGCCGAGATGGGGGCCTGCGAGGCGGCTGCGTGCCACATGCGTATTGGCCCGGCCGGTGGCGTTGCCGGTCAACGCTGGCGTAGGGTGCCCCCCATGGCCAAGCGCGGAGAGCTGTTCAGCTTGCGATCGCAGTCCGCTCGCCGCACCTACTTCTTCAACGTGAAGGAGAACCGAACGGGGACTCTGTTTCTCAACGTGGTCGAGAGCAAGAAGCGTTCGACCTCCGCGAGCAGCAAGGCGAGCTTCGAGGAGTTCGAGCGCCGGTCGGTGATGGTGTTCGAGGATGACCTGCCGGCGTTCATGGAGGCGCTGCAGGAGGCGGTGTCTTTCGTGCAGCGACGGGGCCGCCCGTCGCGGGCGCGTCCTTCGCGCGCTCGCGCGCAGCGCGAAACTCAGAGCCCGTCGGGCCCCAAGAAGGTGCGGGTGCGAGCCAAGCCGAAGCCGAAGGAGTAGCGACGCTGCCCTATCGAACCTGGAAGCTGTCGCGGTGGATCGGACTGCGCCCGTGCAGTTTCACCAGGAACCGATGGCTGGCAGTTGCGTAGCCCTTGTGATCGGCAAAGGCCCAGGACGACTCGATTCGGTCGTAGCGGCGCATGAACCGATCGCGATCGGTCTTGGCCAGGATCGACGCCGCCTGTATCTCCGGCACCTTAGTGTCGCCGCCGACGATTGCCGTGCAGGGCTGGGCGATGGCGATGGTGAATCTTCCATCGATGAGCACTTCGTCGGGGGTGACCGACAACGCCTGAAGTGCCCGTTTCATCGCCAGCAGCGTGGCGCGGTGGATGTTGAAGCGGTCGATCTCGCTAGATGACGCCCACCCGGTGGCACAGGCAGTGGCGTGGCGTCGGATGAGGATCGCCAGCTCGTCGCGCTCTGCCGGGGCGAGCTTCTTGGAGTCGTCCAACCGCTCGACCGGGAAGGCAGCGGGAAGGATAACGGCACCCGCCGTAACCGGGCCGGCGATCGGTCCACGGCCGGCCTCGTCGATGCCGCACACCAGGCGTGGGAGGTCGAGCTGCGCCTGCCCCTCTAGCACGCGCCGACTATAGCATGGCGTTCATTGACCCCCCAGATGGCCGGTGTTAGAGTCGCGCCGAACTGGGAATGTCGGGGCCGCAAACCCTTGCCGCACCGATCCTTAGAAGGATCGAGCTACTAGGCTTCAAGTCCTTCCCCGAGCGCACGGTAATCGAATTTGCCGCTGGCGTGTCGGGAATTGTGGGCCCGAACGGCTGCGGCAAGAGCAACATCGTCGACGCGGTGCGCTGGGTGCTGGGT
>CAJWOB010000229.1 GCA_913043885.1 uncultured Spirochaetaceae bacterium
ATCTGGCCCCTAGTCTCGACGTCCGCGGCCGTCGTTGGCTCGTCCAGCAGCAGCAACGGTGGGCGGTGCAGCAGACCCATCGCAACATGCAGCCTCCGCTTCTGGCCGCCAGATAGGGTGCCGGCGTTCTCATCCAGAACGGAAGTGAGCCCTAGCGACTGCGCACATGAGAGGATCCGCTCGTGCAGCAGCTCGCGTCGCAGGCCCGCCAGTGCACCGAACAACCGCATATTGGCCCGGACCGAGACGACAGGACAGATGCCCGTGTCTTGCGGCACATAGCCGAGCAGGCCCCCGCTCCGGACCGCGGCACTGCCAGCGCGCGCATCTGCGACAAAGACCTTACCTCGATCGGGTTGCCTCAGGCCCGTTACGACCGACATCAGCGTGGTCTTGCCTGCGCCATTCGGCCCGATGAGTCCGACTATCTGGCCACTTGCCACAGTGAGGTCCACCCCGCGGAGGGCTTCTCCCCCGCCGTAGCGCTTAGAGACACCGTGGATCTGGAGCATGCGCTGACCTGTCTCGTCCTGCCATCGGCGACGAGGGACACGAGCCGAATGCGCCGGAGTGGCTCGTTCTTGGAGCGATCTGCACCTGACCCGGAGGACGCACGGGCTGTCTATCCACGATCGCTTACGGAAGAGTCGGGGGTAGGTCCCGACCCGGCGCAACGGCAATGAAGTATGGATTCCTCAGGTCACGTTTGTTGTACACGAGCGGTTGCCGTCGCTCGGTATCGACTAGGCTGCCCCCAGCGGCGCGGAGCACGGCGTCGCCGGCGGCGGTGTCCCACTCCATAGTAGCTCCGTACCGCGGATAGAAATCGGCCGTACCCTCGGCGACGTGGCAAATCTTTACCGAACTGCCCGCTGTCGTTATGTGGACGGGGCCGAAATGAGCGCGTGCCCGCTCGATGAAGGCGCGCGTCGCAGGCGAGGCATGCCTTCGGCTGGTTGTCACCATGAGCGAGTCGCGTTGCCCCGCCAGGGGCAACGTCCGGCGGGGTGACGCGCTGCTACCTGCCGCACCGCCGGCGATTACCGTAGCCCCGAGACCGCCTCCGCCCGCGTATAGCGTGCCGTTGGTCGGCACATACACGACGCCGAGCTCCGGGCTACCGTTGCGAATGAGGGCTATGTTGATGGTGTACTCGCCGCTGCGATCGATGAATTCGGCCGTACCGTCCAGCGGGTCGACCAACCAGAAGCGCTCCCATTTGGCTCGTTCACCGAAGTCTGGGAGCGTGCCCTCCTCACTCAGGATCGGCAGATCAGTCTGGTGGAGGAGACGCGTGCAGATCTCATCGTGCGCCGCTGTGTCCGCGAGCGTGAGCGGACTGTTATCTGGCTTGGTGTAGGTGGCGAGATCCCCGCCAAAGTACGCCAACGTGGCGCGACCAGCGGCCACCGCGGCGTCGATGGCAACGTCGAGCAGCGCACTGGCGTCACCGTGGGCACGCACACGCGCACTCTAGGGCCGTCCGCGCGCCGGGTCTACCCGGCCACGCGTCCGGTCAAGCCGCCAAGCAGTGCGCTGGCGGCCCTACTCTCGAGCCGTTCTACTCCTCGACCTCCACCCCATTCCAGAACGCCGCGTGATCCTTGATCTTCTTCGCGGCGTCCAGCGGGGTGGGATAATACTAGGCGGCGTCCGAGTTGGCTTTGCCGTCGACCTCGACGGTGTAGTAGCTCGCTTCACCTTTCCATGAGCACACCGTGTGGGTGCTGCTGTCCTTGAAGTACTCCTTCTTTATCGCCTCGGGCGGAAAGTAGACGTTGCCCTCCACGATCTCATACTTGTCAGACTCGGCGATAACGGTGCCATTCCATGTTGCGGTTGCCATACGATCTAACTCCTCTTGTTTGACCCTGACGAAACAGTCCGTGAGATTCTTACCTGCGGCTTCGGGCCGAACCTGTCGCCTTCGACGGCGCCGGTGGGTTCGACGGGCCTATGTTACCCGACGTCGTCGAGGAAGTGGCGCCACGAGTGGTACTTGGGACAGTGCATTCGAATGGCGATTAGAGGATTGGACAAGGGCTGCTCGGGTCGGCGGAGCAGCCGCATGTTTGCCGCCTGCGGCGTGCGCCCTCCCTTGCGCGAGTTGCAGCTGGTGCAGGCGGACACCAGGTTGTCCCATCGATCCTGCCCGCCCTGGGAGCGCGGTACGACGTGGTCGAGGGTGAGCTGACTGGTGGGGAACCGTTTGCCGCAGTAGTGGCAGCGCCCGCGATCGCGGGCGTAGATGTTGCGACGCGTCAGACGCACTTCTGATTGCGGCCGGCCCGCGTAGGTGAGCAGGCGGATGACCCTCGGCACCGCAATGGCGAGCCGCGGGGTGTGCACCCACTCGGCAACATCGCCGTCACCCCGGTCTGGCTCGGGCTCGGTCTCCGTCATCTGCGATAGTAGGATCCAGGCGGAGATGTCGTAGGTGCTGTACCGGCCGGCTTCCGCGGTAACCACCTCGGCGGCGTCTCGAAACAGCAGCAGGAAGGCGCGACGCGCGTTGGTGATGCGGACCGCGGAGTAGAGGCTGTTGAGTACCAGGACGCTCGACTCAAGCACCTCGCGGCTGGCATGGACGGCCTTAGCTGCGACAACAGCGCGCTTCATGAGGCAACCCGATGCCCGCTGATGGGGCACGCGGCCATGCGGCCGGTCAACAACAGGCGCCGGCGACCGCGACGGCGGCGACGCGCCGAGAGGCGGTCCGGGATGCCACTTCCCTGCTGGCGGTGTTGCTGCTCTACAACCTGCCGTTGGCTTACGCGCAGAACGACGTAACGCTCATCTGGCGGCCGGCCCCAGAAACGCTGGTCCTCTTCTACTTGCTGGCCGCCGCCCGAAACTGGCGGCAGGCGAGCGAACGGCTCACCGGGCTGCTGGTCGTGGCGGTCAGTGTGCTCGGCGGATTGCTGTGGATTCTACGCATCGTCGACGCGGCAATCGTCTCCATCTACGACCGCACGCTCATCCTCTACCTGGATCTGGGCTACGCGGGGGATCTCATCGCGTTCCTCGATCAGACCGCATTTATCGGGTTGGGATGGCTGGCGATGGCCGGTGTGCTCGCGGCGCTGGCGGGCCTGCTTGTTGCCGGCTGGCGCCTTGCCCGTCGCTTCGCTCGCGTCCCCCACACTCAGGTGGGCGCGCGCGCGTTGTTGCTAGCATCGGCGGTGCTGTTGCTGGCAGGCGCAGTGGTGGCGCTCGGCCGCGGCCAGGAGCCGCATGCGTTGGGTCCCAGCTCGCTGCCACGGCTGTGGGGCGAGCTGGCGGAGCTGGGCCGTGGCGCCGACCGTGCCGAGCGGCAGGAGCAGCAGTTGAGCGCGGCTGCTACGTCAGTGGCGAATGTCACTCGGCCGATGGACCTGCTGGACGCGGACCTGTTCCTGTTCATCGTCGAGTCATACGGCCACACGGTGCTCGCCAATCCCACGCACTTCTCACTGGTCGACCCCACCTACCAGCGTATGGAGGCCAGCCTCACTGCAGCCGGCTACCAGATCCACTCGCACTTCCTCGACTCGCCGGCCTACGGCGGCAACTCCTGGCTGGCTGATGCCACGCTGACGACGGGAGTGTGGATTGCCGATCAGGAGATCTACGATCGGCTGTTGCTGTCGCGGGTGCCCACCCTGGCGACGATGCTGAGCGCGGTGGGGTTCCGTACCGTCAACGCCCAGCCGGCCAACGTGACGCCGTGGCCAGAGGGTGACTACTTTGGCTTCGACGCCAAGTACTACTACCACGACTACGGATTCCGGGGACCGGTGCTGGGGTGGCCACCGATGACCGACCAATTCGCCATCGATCAGATTCATCGTCGCGAGGTCGCCGCCGCGGTGGACCCGCTGTTCGTCCAGTACGTGCTGATTTCCAGCCACTACCCGTTTCGGGTCATCCCACGCTACATCCCGGACTGGGATTCGCTCGGTGACGGCAGCCTCTACCATCGCGACGACGCGCTGGTCAGAATCTCGCGCCAGAGAGACAACGAGACCGGGGGATCACTCGGCTTCGCGACCGCCATCAACTACACGCTGGAGGTCATAGAGGGCTATCTGCTCGGTTATGTTGCCGAAAGGGACGCACTGGTGGTCATCGTCGGTGACCATCAGCCCTGGAGCGGGATCTCCGGACGGGGGCAACCGCGGTCGGTGCCGATCCACGTGCTGTCCAAACGGGAGGACCTGCTGCAGCCCTTTGTGGCTCGGGGCTACACCCCCGGCCTGGTACCACGGCAGCCGCTCCCACACCCGGGCATGGAGACATTCATGCGCGGACTCGTGGAGGATTTCAGCACCACCGCGACGGGTGGCTGGGCGACGATAGACGAACCGATCTTCGGCGTCACCGAGTTGCTCCCCTAGTCGCGGAGGCGACGCGAGCGAAATCTGCACCCCTGGTGTGCATTTTTTTGTCAGGGTTGGTCCCGGTGGTCGGGTGGCGGCGGCCGACCGGGTCAAAACGACCCACCAGGGGCTCGATGTACACTGGGAAGCTGCCCGTTCACCGCCCCTAACAGTTGGCACCGTTCTTGCGTATAGGGAGCAGGAGCAGGAGGCAGAACGTGCACAACACGAAGACTCTCTCACCCCCCCGCTGGCGTGGTGGCTGCCGCTTACCTGGTCGCTATGGCTGGGCTGGCCGGTGCCGTCGGCTACTCGATGTTGGGCCCCGTGGGGGCCGTGGTCGCGGTCGCCGTTGACGCAATCGGCGTCCATGCTTATGGAAACGACGCGACGTAGATCGGAGGATGGCCCCCGTACAGTCCCGTGTGTGCCTCGCCACGATCGACGTCATTTTGCCTCCGCGCGACGGATGATGAAGATGGGCCACGAAATGCGACGCTATAATAATACGAGCTCGTACGGTAGTACTCACGGTACTATCCTACGATCTGTTCACGCGCA
>CAJWOB010000230.1 GCA_913043885.1 uncultured Spirochaetaceae bacterium
TTCCCTCCTATCGATACCTCCAGTACAGCGCCACGTCCCTCCCGATGGGCCAGGGCCGCCACCTCGGGGTCGACCAGGTACAGCACCAGCGCATCGCGGAGCTCCCGGTCGATGAACAGCTGCAGTACCTCGGTGGTGTCCCCGGGGGCCCCGCCGCCGGTGTTGTCGGCTTGATCGGCGAGGACAACTGGATAGCGACCTACGGCGTCCGCCTGCTCGAGCGCCTGAGCCGGGGGAAGCGGCGGGAGCAGAAGCTGCTGCCGCTGCTCCCACAGCCACCCCGCAAAGCGCTCGGCCTCGTCGGCGGCTGACGCGGCGTCGCCGTCAGTGGTAACCACCACGCCGGCGCCGACGGTGGGGTTGTCCACCCACTGGTAGCCGGTATGCACGCCGGCGGCGAGGACCCCCGGCGCCTGCTCCAGCTCGTCCACGCGCTGCCGGATCGCCGCCATCGGCGCTTGGGCATCTATCATGCAGCCCGCCGACCACAGCAGTGGAAGCGGTCGCCACGCCGTGGTCGGCCGCACCTCACCGCGCGCCATCGCCGCTACCAGCGCCGCCGCCTGCGCGCCGCGTGCAGCGTCGTCGACGTGGGGATAGGTGCGGATGATGCACAGCGCGTCGGCGGCGGCGACGCCTCGCTCCGAGAGATTGCTGTGCAGGTCCATCGAAGCGGCGATGGGCACTCCTGGCCCGACCTGCGCGCGCACCGCCGCCAGCAGGTCGCCGTCGGCGTCGTCGCCAAACGCCACCGCGGCGCCTTCTCCGGGAACGTGCGCGGAGAACCCGCCGTGCAGGGCCAGCGCCACGCCATCGAGGGGGCTGGCGGCGGCGATCGCGTCCACGACCTCGGCGATGACGGCGCTCAGGGTGGCGACCGTGGGCTGGCCGGCGGTCTTCGGCTCGGTGAACAGCAGCGGCACGGGATCCGCCCCCGCCTCCCGTACGCTTCGCACCACGCCGTCCGCCGCGGTATTGGCGTCACCGAGCGCCAGCGCCGCCGCGGAGTCTATTCCCGCCGCATCGAAGTCGGCCTTGGTCACCTCGCGATTCACCATGCCGCAACTCTCGTGCTGGATGCTGCCGACGCCGATGCGCAACGGCCTCCCCTCCTCCACCGACGTGCCCATGGTCAACCAGTGTAGTCTCATCTCACCGTGATCGATCTAAGCAAGTACCGCATCGTCGACCTGTCGTGGGAGCTGATCCCGGGGGAACGCAAAAACGACGGCGAATACCGTCCCGGAACGCCGTGGGTGGGACGCTCCATCGAGCTGCAGGAGTTCACGTTCATGACCGCGCGTATGCACTTCCTGCAGGCGCAGACCCACCTCGGCACGCACTGCGAGAGCCCCTACAAGTACCACGATGGCCCCGACATCGCCGGCACCGACCTGAGGTCATACCTCGGGGAGGCGGCCGTCTGTGACTTCTCGAGCAAGGGCGCCGACGAGTCCATTACCGCGGAGGACTTCGCGGCTGCCGGCGTGCGCAAGGGCGACATCGTCTTGGTGCGGACCGGCAGTGAGATCGATGCACCACGGCCGGTCATGACCGTAGAGGCGGTGGACTGGCTGATGGAGCAGGAGATGCCGCTGCTGGCGTCTGGCGGCAACGTCCTCTACGGCCCGGACGTCGAAGGGCACCTCGATGCGGAGCGGAAGTTGCTGGCCAAGGGGGTTGCCCTCGTCGACGGCCTCTACCGCCTCGATCAGCTCACCAAGCCACGGGTGTTCTTCATGGCGCTGCCGCTTCGCATCCAGCGCACCACTGCGGCATGGACCCGCGCGATTGCGCTGGAGGAGATTGACGGCTAGCGCCGGCGCCGCTCCCTACGGGATCGCCAAGGCGAGCTACGGGACCGCCAAGGCGGCACTGAACCGCGCGAACGGGGCGACGACGACGTCGAGTCTCTGGCGCGTGGTGGCGATGTTGAATGCCACGCCACCGTCGAGCTGAACGCCGAACCCCACCGGGTCCTCGGCGCCGACCCGAGTCAGCTCCACCGATACCACGATCCCGGGGCCGAGCAGTGCGGCGTCGGGCCAGGTGCCGGCGAAGTTCTGCGCCCACACCAGCTGAAACCCGCCACCGCCGGCCAGCAGCCACGGGCCGGCGACCAACCACGACGACCGGTACAGGTAATCGACGTTCACCCAGCTGTACTCGCCGCCGGCGCCGGCGCAGCCGCGCGCGGCAATTCCGGTTTGCCACGCCACCTCGTAGCAGAGCAGGCCGCTGAGCGGAGGCTCGAGGAACGCCCACTGCAGGGCGACCTCGACATCCTGCCGCGGCCGTTCGGCGCTCTGCGCCGAGAGGCCGCGCGAGCCGGCAACGAAAAGAACGAACAGAACGGAGCGCGGAAGCAGACCTGGTCGAGCGAACACGCCGATCAATCCTGGCGCAGATCCAGTACACTGCCGAGCCATGCTGGCCGCCTCCGCCGGCAGATTCTGGGCCAGCGGGCTGGCGGCGGTCCTGCTCCTGGTGGCGCCGGCCGCTGTCGCCCACGGTTTCGGGCAGCGCTATGACCTACCGGTGCCACTCACCCTCGTGGTGGTGGCTGCGGGCCTCGCGGTAGCGGTGTCATTCGCACTGGCAGCCCGCCTTAGGCCGCGCCCCGTCGCCTACCCGCGCTTCGACCTGCTGCGCGTGGGCATCGGTCGCCTGCTGGTGCACCCGGCGGTGGTGTCGATTGCGCAGGCGGTCTCGGTCGTGCTGTTCCTCACCACGATCGCGGCCGGCTTGTTCGGCACCGTCGTGGCCACCGACAACCTGGCGCCTACCCTCATCTGGATCGTGTGGTGGGTGGGCATGGCACTTACCGTCGCGGCACTAGGCAACCTGTGGGCGATCACCAACCCCTGGCTGCTGCTGTTCCGCGCCGCCGAGCGGCTGTGGCGACGGCTCACCAGGAGAGAGCTGTCTCGCTACGCGCCCTATCCCGCTGCTCTATCGCGTTGGCCCGCCGTGTTCCTTTTCCTGTGCTTCGCGTGGGTGGAGCTCGCCTTCCCGCGCGCCTCCGGCCCGCGCGAGCTTGCCACCCTGGCCATCCTCTACAGCGCCATCACCTGGGCCGGCATGCTCCGCTACGGCGCCGAGCAATGGCTGCGGCGGGGCGAGCTGTTCACGGTAGCATTCGGCTACCTCTCCCGCCTCGCGGTTACCGAGTTGGAGGTGAGCGAGGGTGCACGGCGCCGCGGTCACTACCGCGTGGCGCCCTCCACATGGAGCGGGCAGCTCGGCGGCAGCGACCTGGACTGCTGGGAGTGCTTCCACAAGGCCCCTGCCGCGGTGCGCCACTTCTACCTGCGGCCTCCGGGCGCGGGGCTGCTGGCCGAGGTCGAGCGCTCCACGGCAGGGCTAATCTTCGTCCTCGCCCTCCTGGCTACGGTCAGCTTCGACGGCCTCGCCGAGACTCCGGTGTGGGAGCGCTGGAGCGGTTGGCTGATCGAACTGATCGCCGACGACCGCGCGGTAGCCACTATCGGCATGTTGGGAAGTGTGGTGGTGCTCACCGCCGCCTACCTCCTCGCCTGCATGCTCTCGGCGCGCCTCGCCGGCTCATCCGCCTTGGCCGTGGCCCGCGAGAACGTGCTGGCGCTCATCCCTATTGCCGCCGCCTACCATCTCGCCCACTACCAGGCATTCCTGCTGGTCCAGGGCCAGCGCATCATCGCGCTGGTATCCGACCCGTTCGGCTTCGGCTGGAACCTGTTCGGGACCGCCGGCTACACCATCGACATCGGCGTGCTGAGCGCGGAGCTGGCCTGGGCAATCGCGGTTGCGGCGGTGGTCATTGGCCATGTCGTCTCGATCTACATCGCTCACCGGACCGCGCAGCGAGAGGGACGCCGGCTAGTCAGTCAGCTCCCGCTGGTGGCGATGATGATTGCCTACACGATGCTGAGCCTGTGGATCCTGTCGCAGCCGATCGTGTCGTAACGCGGTGAGCGATCCACTCATCGTCGCCACCGGCCTGCGCAAGACCTACCGCTGGCGAGTGCGCGGGTCGGGCCGACGCCAGGAAGTGGGCGGCCGCCACAGCCAACACGTGGTAACCGCGCTGGACGACGTCTCCTTCACGGTTTCACGCAGCGAGCTGGTGGGCTACATCGGGCCGAACGGCGCCGGCAAGAGCACCACCATCAAGATCCTCGCCGGCATCCTGGTGCCGGATAGCGGTGAGTGTCGGGTCGCCGGGAAGGTGCCGTGGCGCCAGCGCCGCGCCCACGTCGCCAACGTCGGCGCCGTATTCGGGCAGCGCAGCCAGCTCTGGTGGGACCTGCCGGTGGTCGACTCGCTGCAACTCCTGCGCGACGTGTACCGGATGGATCAGGCTGCCTAAGAGGCCAGCCGCGATGAGCTCACCGATCTGCTGGCTATGCGGGAGCTGCTGCCGGTGCCGGTGCGCCAGCTCAGTCTCGGCCAGCGCATGCGCGCGGAGCTGGCCTCGGCGCTGCTGCACCGGCCGGCGGTGCTGTTCCTTGATGAGCCGACCATTGGGCTGGACGCGGTTGCCAAGCTCGCGGTCCGGGAGCTGATCGGTCGCCTCGGCGCAGACGCCGCCGGAGGCGAAGGCACCCGCCGGGTCACCACCATCCTGACCACCCACGATCTGGACGATATCGAGGCGCTGTGCGATCGGGTGCTGGTGATAGGCGAGGGGAAAATCCTGTTCGACGGCCCGCTGGCTGAGCTGCGGTCAGGAGTGGACCGCGACCGCATCCTCACCGTCGATCTGGAGCGCGAGGCCCCGGCCCGACTGCAGCCGGTGGATGCCGGCATGGCCACCCTGCTCCACCGCTCCGGTACCCGGCTCCGGCTACGGTTCGACCCGAGCCGCGTGCCGGCGCCGACGCTGATCGCCGCCGTCTCGGCGC
>CAJWOB010000231.1 GCA_913043885.1 uncultured Spirochaetaceae bacterium
ATATCCACCATCGCGGCGACCGGTACCACCACCGGTAAGGCCCCGGGCAGCGTGACGGTAACGGCTACCGACGTGAATTCGCCAACTAGCGGGACGGCGACGCTCACCGTAACCGGGACGCAGGCCACCCGCGTCGCCCCCACCGGCGGCTTCCAGAGTTGGTGGCCCCTGGACGGGGACGGGACCGATCACAATTCGACCAACGATGGGACGGTGGAGAGCGGTGCCGCGTTCGTGGCGGGCCTAGTAGACGAAGCCCTCCTACTGGATGGGATCGATGACAAGGTGACCGCTCCCAACGACCCACTGCTCAATCCTACGTCGGAGATCACCGTGGAGGCCTGGTTTCAGCCCACTGCCTTCACTAGTACCGGCAACGAGAGCATCGTCAACAAGGGGTTCACCACTCACTCGCCGCCCTACTATCAGTATCACCTCGGCGTCACCGGTGATCTCTCCACCTTCTCGTTCTGGGTCGCGGCGGGAGGGAGCGTCGTCGCGCTCGAGACTCCCAACGACACGTGGGTCCCCGGGACCTGGTACCACGTGGCTGGCACCTACGACGGTACTACTGCGCGCCTCTACGTCAACGGCGATCTGATCGTTTCCCAGGCGGCCAGTGGAGCGTTGACCGACTACGGCAGGGACCTGGTGATCGGTGGGTTCAGCAACCTCTCGACTCCCACCCCCGGCATAGTGGACGAGGTGGCGATTCACAGCGTCGCACTCTCGGAAGCTCAGGTGCAGGCGATCCACGCCGCGTTTGCCGCCGGCCGATGTAAGTAACGGTCGGAGAGCGGCCGAGTGATGGCATAGGGCCGCCAGCCAGCGAGACTGGCTGGCGGCACGCCGCTCGACTACGCTCCCGCCATGAAGATCACCGCCATAGAGATGATCCCGCTCGTCCGCGAGCTGGAAGACGCCTTCGCCGGTGGCACCTACCGCATCGTCAACCGCTACACCATCGTTACCCGTATCCACACCGACAGCGGGGTCGTCGGTGAGGCGTTCGGTGGCGATGAGGACCAGCGTCAGGAGCGGGTAGTGGCAACCGCCCGCGATCATCTGATCCCACTTCTCATCGGCGAGGATGCCCGCCACCCGGAGCGCCTCTGGCAGCTGATGGCGGACGCCCGTCCCGATCTCGGCAACCGTGGTATCCACGTGCTGGATCTGAACAACCACGGCATCCTGATGCAGGCTATCGCCGCCATCGACTGCGCGCTGTGGGATGCGCTCGGCAAGCACTACGGCGTGCCGGTGGCCACACTGCTTGGCGGCTACCGCGACCGCGTACCGGTCATCGCCATCGGCGGCTACCTCAAGGAGGGCATCGGCCCTGAGGACCTGCGCGCCGAGATCCACCACTACCGCGACATCGGGCTGAGCGGGATCAAGCTGAAGGTGGGACGGCTGACTGTCGACGAGGACGTCGATCGCGTCCGTATCGCCCGAGAGGCGGCGGGGTCGGAGTGGACCATCGTCTGCGACGCCAACCAGGCGTGGACGCCGGACGATGCCATCGAGTTCTGTCGCAAGGCAGAGCGCTACCATCTCGGCTGGATGGAGGAGCCGGTGCGCTGGTCGGATCAGCTGGAGGGGTTGCGCAAGGTCGGTCGCGCCTCCTCGATCCCCACCAATGCCGGGCAGGGGGAGATCAACCGCTATGGCTGCCGCGACCTGGTAAGCGTCGGCGAGGTCGGTTACCTGAATGTCGACGTCACTATCGCCGGCGGCGTTACCGAGTGGCGGCGGATCGCCGGCTTTGTCGCGCACCATCACGTGAAGATGGCCCACCACGAGGAGCCGCAAGTGGCGCTGCACCTGCTGGCGTCGATACCGCACGCGGCGTTCGTCGAGATCTTCCCGAATCCGAAGCGCGACCCGATGTGGTTCGATCTGCCGGTCCGCCAGCCCGAGATCGTGGACGGGGAGATGCTGGTGCCTGACGCACCTGGGCTCGGTATAGAGCTCAACGAAGAGGTGATCGAACGGTATCGGGGCGACCGTTGAGCGCTTCGTCCGGCCGGCACCGTTACAACGACGTAGGTGCGCTCCACTACGGCCGCGAGGGGGTGTCCCAGGTGAAGGTGTCTGGTGGTGCCGCCGACGAGAGTGGGGAGAGTGGTGACGTAGCCGCCAGCTCGTCGCTTCCGTTCCTTCTCGAAGAGGCGGTGTCGCTCACCTTCGCCGACCATCGCTTTCACCTGACGACGCCAGGGCTCTATCGGTTCTGGGACTGGGGTGAGGTGGAGGAGATCGACGGTGGTATCGCCCCGCGGGCGAGCGAGGCCGCTCCCGTCGGCGGCTTCGACAGCGTGGTGTTGCACGGCGGCGATCTCCACGCCGTGCTCGTGGCGCTGTCCGTGCTCCAGGTACACAGCGCACGCCACAACGACTGCGACGACGAGGACCTGCTGGAGCGTGCCCGCCGTGGCAACATCGCCGTTACCTGTGGCCGCATGGCCGACTTCGGTTGCCGCCTCCTCGGGCGCCTCGGCTATGCCACCCGCTCGATACGCCTCTGGCGGGTCGAGGGCGACTACAACAGCTACGACAACGAGCACCACGTGTTCGAGGTGCGGTGGCCCGACGCGGCCAGCGACCCAGCGGGGTGGGTGCTCGTTGACCTCGACCTCGGCCGACTGTTCGTGGCCGGGACGGCGGCGGTCGATGGCGCGGCTCCCGATAACCTGGCCGGCATGGCCGAGCTCAACCGTTGCGTGGTGGCCGGCGAGCCCTTTCGCGCCGTCCCGCTGTCGCCGATAAGCACCAGGATCGACACCTCTGGGGCAGTGGAGGGCCGCTCCCCGGAGTACGAGATGTTCGCCCACACCTTCGCCGACGAGGATCGACTGCACGAGTGGTACCGGCGCGTGTTCGCGGTGCCGGCCATTCAGGAGGACTCCGGGTGGGTTACGGCGGTGGAGGGGGCCGATGCAGAGAGGATCCTGCGCTACGACCAGTCTCGTGGCGAGACCTTTACCCGGACCGTTCTGTCGCGGGATGAATGGTCCTCCCGATACTATGGAGATGAGTAGGCATGGCTAACCAACTGACCGCAGGGGTGGCATGCGTGGACATCACGCCATCGCCCGGTTTTCGCTTACAGGGGGCCATGCGCCGCATCGAGGGGGCCACCGGGGCAGAGTCGCCCCTCAGTGCCACCGCGCTGGTGTTGGCCGACGACGCCACCAAGGTGGTGGTCCTGGACTGCGACCTCATCGGCTTCGATGTGAAGACCGCCACCGCCATTCGCGCCGCCATCGGCGATGCGGTAGGAACGCCGCCGGCGCAGGTGATCCTCGGCTGCACCCATACCCATAACGCGCCGTCCGTCCACCGCGAGGCGCTTGGCGGGCCCCACCACGTTGCCCCGCGGCCGGGTGAGATCGAGGCGTTGGACGCCTACGTCAAGGAGCTGCAGGGCAAGCTGGTGGATGTCAGTACGCAGGCTGACGGCAGCCGACAGCCGGCGCGGGCCGGTGCCGGCAGTGACCAGGCAGGTGTGGCGGTGAACCGTGAGGAGATGGGTGCCGACGGCCGTGTGCTGGTCGGCCGCAACCCCGACGGTGTGACGGACCGAGCGGTGGACGTGCTGCGGATCGACGAGATCGACGGCTCGCCCATCGCCGTGGTGGTTGGCTACGCCGCTCATCCGGTGGTGATGGGCTACCAGACGCTCGAGTATTCCACCGACTATCCCGGCGTCGTCCGCGGGGTGGTGGAGCAGGCGACCGGCGCCACCTGTCTGTTCCTTACCGGCGCCGCCGGCAACCAGGCGTGCTGGTCGTTCCTGCAGGCGGACTGGGGTGAGAAGGAGCGCGCCGGAGGCGAGATCGGCGCCGCGGCGCTGAAGGCGTTCTACCGTATCGAGACCCGGCCGCACCGCGTCGTGCGCGACGAGGGCCGGTCGCTGTCGGCGGTGGCCCTCTATCACAAGGAGTTCGGGGAGGGGCAAACCCACCAGACACTGCGCGCGGCCTCGCGCCCGGTGACTGTGGAGCTGCAGTCGCTTCCCGATCTGGCCACGGCGGAGGGGCAGTTGCGCGAGGCCGAGGAGCAGCTGCAGGCGCTGCGGTCAGAAGATGCGGGGACGGCGCAGACTGCACCGCAGGAGATCGTGGTCGTGTGGGCGCAGGGGGTGCTCGATCTAGTGAAGGCGGGGCAGACCCAGACCAGCGCGGCGTACGAGCTGGTCGGTTTCCGGCTGGACGACTTCGCGTTGGTCGGGATGCAGGGCGAGCCATTCGTCGAGATCGGGCTTGGCGCCAAGCAGCGGTCGAAGACCACCCACACCATGTTTGCCGGCTATGTGAACGGCGCCATCGGCTATCTACCGGTGGATCAGACGATCCGTCAGGGAGGCATGGCCGTCTCTGCTGCGGTGCGCAGCTACAACCTCCCTGCGGCACCGGCGCTCGGCACCGTCGATCATATCGTGGAGGAGTGCGGGCAGCTGCTGGCAGAGCTCGGCGTCTGACCCCGCGCCGCCGGCCGATCTATATCGGCGGTCCGGTCGGGGCCGAGACCGGTTCCGGCAGCGGGACGGTGCCTGGATCGCGCAACAGCGCGTCCACGGAGTGGGCGATGAACTGGCCGAACGCGCCGTCGGTGGGCCGGTCGCGCAACGCCCGCAGCTGTTCGTGGGCGACCGCCTGCACGGCCGCGGGTACCTCGTCGCTGACCCTGAGGCGCATGAGCCGATAGACGAAGGCGTGGCCGGCCAGCTGGAGGACGCGCGCTGCGACGCCTCCCCGACTATCGGCGGCACCCACGGTAGCGGCGGCAAGCTCCTGGCACAGCTCCGCCAGCCCGAGATCGGCGTTATCGGCGTCGACGATACGGCTGGCCCGCGCCGGGTGGAGAAGCT
>CAJWOB010000232.1 GCA_913043885.1 uncultured Spirochaetaceae bacterium
GACCGGCAAGATGGCCGAGGGCATCACCGCCACCGACCTCGTGCTGACCTGCGTGCAGATGCTGCGCGAGAAGGGCGTGGTGGGCCGCTTCGTCGAATTCTACGGTGAAGGCACCGCCAAGCTGACGCTGGCCGACCGCGCCACCATCGCCAACATGGCGCCCGAGTACGGCGCCACGATGGGCTTCTTCCCGGTGGACGACGAAACGCTGCGCTACCTGCGGCTGTCAGGTCGCCCGGACGACCTGGTGGCGAGGGTGGATGCGTACTGCAAGGAGCAGCAGCTGTTTCGCACTGCGGACACGCTAGACCCGGCCTTCACCGACGTGGTCGAGCTCGATCTGAGCGAGGTGCAGCCGGCGTTGGCCGGGCCCAAGCGGCCACAGGACCGGGTGCCGCTCGATGACGTGCAGCGCTCGTTCGCCGCCAGCCTGGCAGCCAGCAAGGGTGATCGCGGCTTCGAGATCGGAGCAGATGACCGCTCCGCGTCGGTGGCGGTGGCCACTCCGCAGGGGGAGGCACAGCTGCGTCACGGCTCGGTCGCGATAGCGGCTATCACCTCCTGCACCAACACTTCCAACCCGTCGGTGATGCTGGCGGCGGGGCTCCTGGCCCGCAACGCACGTGCGCGCGGGCTGCGCGCTGCACCCTACGTCAAGACCAGCCTGGCGCCCGGATCCGGGGTGGTTACCGAGTACCTGCGGGCGGCCGATCTGCTCGCGCCGCTGGCGGAGCTGGGCTTCGATCTGGTCGGCTACGGCTGCACTACCTGCATCGGCAACTCCGGCCCGCTGCCCACATCGGTCGACGAGGGAATCCGGGAGGCGGACCTGGTGGTGGCCTCGGTGCTTTCCGGCAATCGCAACTTCGAAGGCCGGGTGCATCCTCAGGTCAAGGCCAACTACCTGGCCTCGCCGCCCTTGGTAGTGGCCTACGCCCTCGCCGGCACCCTCGACATCGACCTCGTCAACGACCCGTTCGGGGTGGATGGCGACGGCCGCGAGGTCTTTCTGCGCGACATCTGGCCCAGCGACGCGGAGGTGGCCGAGGCACTGGCTGCCACGGTCACCCCTGAGCTGTTTCGCCAGCGCTACGCCGGCGTGGCTACCAGCAACGAAGCGTGGAACGCTATCGGCACCGCGGATGGGGGTAGCGCCAACGGTGGGGCCACCTCGAGCGCGCTCTACGGCTGGCAGGAGGACTCCACCTACATCCAGCTGCCGCCCTTCTTCGAGGCGCTGTCGACCGAGCCTGGGACGATCGAGCCCATTCGCGGCGCCCGCGCGCTGGCAGTTCTGGGCGATTCGGTTACCACCGACCACATCTCCCCGGCCGGCTCGATACCCGGCGACAGCCCGGCAGCCAGCTACCTGCGTGAGCACGGGGTGGCACCCGCCGACTTCAACTCGTTCGGATCCAGGCGTGGCAACCACAAGGTGATGATGCGCGGCACCTTCGCCAACGTCCGGCTGAAGAACGCGTTGGCCGGCGGCAAGGAGGGGGGCTACACCACCTATCAACCGGACGGCGAGCCGCTCTCCATCTATGACGCGGCCATGCGCTACGCCGAGGAGGGGGTGCCGCTGGTGGTGCTCGCCGGTAGGGAGTACGGCACGGGTTCCAGTCGCGACTGGGCGGCAAAGGGGCCGATGCTGCTGGGGGTGCGCGCGGTAATCGCCCAGTCCTACGAGCGCATCCACCGCTCCAATCTGGTGGGGATGGGCGTCCTGCCCCTGCAGCTGCAGGAGGGCGACACCCTCACCTCGCTTGGGCTGTCCGGAACCGAATTGTATTCGGTGGAGGGCCTGGACGATACGCTGCAGCCGGGCGCCACGGTTACCGTGGTGGCCACCGACGGGGACGGCAACGATACCCGCTTTGCGGCCACCGTCCGCATCGACACCGCCATCGAGGTCGACTACTACCGCAACGGTGGCATCCTGCACACGGTGCTGCGGCAGATGATGCGCGGCTGACGGTCTGCAGGCGCGCTGCCGGCGACGGCGCCCCGCTACCGCAAGCCGGGCGCGCCGATCTGGCGCAAGGCCTCGTACACCAGCACCGCGGCGGCGTTGGCCATGTTGAGCGAGCGGGCGCCGGCGCGCATCGGAATGCGCACGCAGCTCTCGCGGTAGTGCTCGCGCAACTCCACCGGCAGGCCGCGGGTCTCGCTGCCCAAGACCAGGTAGGCGCCCTGCCGATACGGCAGCCGATCGTAGCGGCGGCCGCCGTGGCTGCTGGCCAGGACCATCTGCGCGTCGCCGGCCTCGGCCTGCAGCGCACTCCAATCCGGCAGCGTCCTCACCTCCACCTGATCCCAGTAGTCGAGCCCCGCCCGCTGCACCGCCGCATCGTCGATGTCGAAGCCGAGCGGCTCGATCAGCAGTAGCCGACAGCCGGTGGCGGCACAGGTCCGCGCCACGTTGCCGGTGTTGGGCGGGATCTCGGGCTGGTGCAGCACGACCGTCAGCGGCGGTTGTGGCGGGGCGGCGGCGCTGGCCGTGGCGCTCATGGCGCGTCGCGGTCCGCGAACAGCGAAGTGCTCAGATAGCGCTCGCCGGAGTCGGGAAGCACCACCACGACGGTGCCACCGTCCAGCTCTGGCCGCCTGGCCACCCGTATTGCCGCCGCCATCGCTGCGCCGGCCGACGCTCCGGCCAGGATGCCCTCCCGGCGGGCCAGCTGCTGGCCCATTTCACGCGCTTCCTCGTAGTCGACCAGCTGCACCTCGTCGACCATTGCCAGGTCCAGATTATCCGGCACGAAATCGGCACCGATGCCCTAGATGCGGTGCTGCTGGGCCCGCGGTGGCCTGCCGGCCAGTGTATCGGTGATAACCGGGCTCTCGGCCGGCTCGACGGCCACGCTGTGTAACCGGTGATTGCGCTCGACCTTCAAGAACTGCGAGACCCCACTGATGGTGCCGCCGGTGCCCACGCCGGCCACCAGTGCGTTGATCTGGCCTCCGGTGTCGGCCCATATCTCCGGACCGGTGGTGGTACGGTGGATGTCCGGGTTGGCCGGATTGCTGAACTGCTGCAGCAGCAGGTAGCGGTCGGGGTCAGCGGCACGCATTCGCTCGGCTTCGCTGACCGCGGCGGCCATGCCGCCGTTGGGGTCGGTCAGCACCAGATTGGCCCCGAAGGCACGCAGTATCCGCCGCTGTTCCTCGCTCATATGCTCCGGCATGGTGAGCGTCAGCCGGTAGCCACGAGCTGCCGCCACGAATGCCAGCGCCATGCCGGTGTTGCCGTTGGTGGGTTCGATGAGCTCGCGTTCGGGGGTCAGCACCCCCCGCTGCTCGGCGTCCCACACCATGGCGGCACCGACGCGACACTTGACCGAGAACGACGGATTGCGGCCCTCCACCTTGCCGAGAATGGTCGCGCCGCACCCGGCTCCGAGGTGCGCCAACCGCACCAACGGCGTGCCGCCGATGGTGTAGGAGTTGTCGGCGAACACGGAGCGGGTGCCAGGGGCTGCTCCCGCAGCCCGGGCGGCTGCCACAGCCATAGCCGGGCGCTGTGATTGAATCCCGCTCACGATTCGGCTATTTTGCGCGAACCGTCGCGCCGCGCAATGCGGCGAGCGGCCCCTGCCTTGGCAACACCAACGGAACTTCCGCAGACCGTGGGCGAGCTCGCAGCATCGGGATACACGCCGCGTAGCGTGAAGGACGAGATGCGCCGCAACGTGGTGCGCATGCTAGCCAGCGGCGAGGAGCTGTTTCCCAGCATAATTGGCTACGAGAAGAGCGTGGTACCGGGGCTGGTAAACGCCCTGCTGAGCCGCCACGACTTCATCCTGCTCGGCCTCCGCGGTCAGGCCAAGAGCCGCCTCGTGCGGATGCTGCCCACGCTCCTCGACGAGTGGGTGCCCGAGGTCGAAGGCTCCGAGATCCACGACGACCCGCTGGACCCGGTCTCGAAGTACGCCCGCGACCTGATCCACGACCAGGGCGACGAGACGCCGGTCTCGTGGCTCCACCGGTCCGCCCGCTACGGCGAGAAGCTGGCCACGCCCGACACGTCCATCGCCGACCTCATCGGCGACATCGACCCGATCAAGGCGGCCACGAGGAAGCTGACCTACGCCGACGAGGAGGTGATCCACTTCGGCATCATCCCGCGCACGCACCGGGGCATCTTCGCCATCAACGAGCTGCCGGACCTCCAGCCGCGCATCCAGGTGGGCCTGCTCAACGTGATGGAGGAGCAGGACGTGCAGATCCGCGGCTTCAACGTCCGCCTCCCGCTGGACGTGCTGATGGTGTTCACGGCCAACCCGGAGGACTACACCAACCGCGGCTCCATCATCACGCCGCTCAAGGACCGCATCGATAGTCAGATCCTAACGCACTACCCGCGCGAGATCGAGATCGGCGTCGAGATCACGCGGCAGGAGGCGTGGCAGGACCGCCAGTCGGCCGGGGGCGTGAGCGTCCGCGTGCCGCACGTCTTCCGCGAGATCGTCGAGGAACTCGGGCTTCGCATGCCCCGGGCCCGCACCGTCAACACCGTCGAGGAAGGATTCGAGTTCCTCGAGAAGATCGGTCTGCCCGCGATCCTGCGTCCGGCGTTCACCCTCGGCGGCAGCGGCGGCGGGGTCGCCTACAACCGCGAGGAGTTCGAGGATCTCCTGCGTCGCGGACTGGCCGCATCCCGCATCGATATCGATCCCCCTACGAACCCGAACCGTCGCAGGCACTCCGTGTGTTTCAAGCTCGCTGACAAAGCCCGCCACCCGCTTTGGGTCAGAAGGAGTCCCTGCATAGCCCGCTGTTGGATTCAGCGGAATGACATTCACGTGACACATCAAACCTTGCAATAATTTTGCCAACCTGCGGGCCTCCTCCACA
>CAJWOB010000233.1 GCA_913043885.1 uncultured Spirochaetaceae bacterium
CGCCGGGTGATGGGACTACGCCGAGGTAGGCTGACGCTCGATGAGCTCCGTGACCGCTACAAGGAGCTGATGAAGCGCTTCCACCCCGACGTGAATCCAGGCGGGTTGCGACGCTGCCAGGAGATCAACGGCGCCTACGCGCTGCTGCTGGCCGAGGTGGCCTCTCCCGGCGTCGCCTAGCGCAAGCTCAACGTGCTCGCGACCCTATCCGCGAGACCCGCGCGCTCCTCTACCGTCTCGCATCTGATCACCGCACCGTCGTGGGCATGCGCCAAGCGCGCGAACGACTCGGAGTACTCGTAGAACAGCTCGGTCAGACGCTCCGGCGCCTCCTCAGGCTCGACGCTCGGCGCCCTACCGAATCTCTCTCTCGTAGCTGCTGGCGGATGACATCGACGGACGGGAGCGCCTCCATCATCGTCGCCACCGGGAATGGCTCGTCTATTATCGTCGCCTTGCCCTCGAGGGGGTTTCCGCTTGTGTTCGAGGAACCGCGTCGCGGCCGGGTGATCGACGGGCGACACTCGGTCGTCGTAGCGCCGGTCCCCATCGGACTGCTTGACGTGTCGCAGCCCGAAGCGGCTCGACAGCTGGGCGGCCACGGTGCTCTTGCCGCAGCACGAGCTGCCACCCAGCCAATAGGATTGGTCGAACAGGGCGCTGTCCTTCCGGACATCCTGGCGGGACACGCCTAGTTGCTCAAGAAGGCAGCAAGATGCGGCGGCCCGGGCAGCCTGCCGACTGCCGGCCGCAGGCCGCTTGCCAGCAACGTGTACAGTAGGGCGCTGTGAATCCCGTTGGCTTCTTCCTCAACCTCGATCAGGGACAGGCCACCGACCAAGAGGTGGTCGATATGCTGTCCGACGTCGGCTACCAGGCCATCGAGCTCGGCGTCAGCCACCTCGATCCGCGCCGCGTGTCGGCGGCGCAGATGAAGGAGCTGGTGCGGACTACCGAGGCAGGCCGGCCTGCAGGTCTCGGAGCTGGTTGTCCAGCGCGAGCTGGTACATCGCGACGTGGCGGTGCGGGAGGCCGAGCTTGCGCTGACCGCGGACTGTATCGCCGCCGCGGTCGACCTCGGCATCGACACAGTCAACTGCTTCACCGGGCCGGCTCCCTTCCGCGACCTCGGCTCGCCGACCCTGCACCGCGACATCGGCGAGGGTGAGGCGTGGGGCATGGTGTGCCGCGACTACTACACGCTCGCCGAGTTGCTGCGCTGCTACGACTCGCCGGCGCTGGGCGTCAACTACGACCCGTCTCACATGGCCCTGCACGGTAACTCGGTAGGTTGGACCATCGAGCAGCTGGCACCGCGCATCTTTCACTGCCACGTCAAGGACGTGGTCGGCGCCCCCGGCAAGGTGATGGGCGACACCTTCCTGTTCCCGCTGCTGGGCGAGGGCTACGTGCCGTGGCCGGAGTTCTTCCAGGCGATTACGGCGTCCTGCTACGCGGGAGTGCTGAGCGTGGAGTTCGAGTCCTTCGACTACTTCGCCACCACGCTGCGGGGAGATCTGCGAGCGGTGGCCGAGATGTGCTATCGCGACTTCGTCAGCTTGCGCGACGCGGCTGCCGCGGCGCCCGCTACAGGCACCCTGGGAAGCGCCGACCCCGCATCGTGAGGTAGGGCGGGCGCGCCATGTCCCGCGGCCGGTCGCCGGACGGGCGGCAGCGGGCGCTGGCGTAATGGGTGGCGTACCCCCACCGCGGCAGCGCGGACGCGTTGGCGCGGCTGCCGTGCAGCGTCAGGCCGTGGTGGAACACGCACCCGCCCGGCTGCAGCTCCACCGGAACCGCGCCCACCGGCTCGCTGCCGTCGGCGCCCAGCGCGTACTGTGCCCGCTGGTCGGGCGTGAGCGGCCCGCCGCGGTGACTCCCCGGGATCATCCACAGGCAGCCATTCTCGATGGTAGCGCGGTCGATGGCGCACCAGCAGCTGACCAGCTGCTCGGGCGGTTCGAGGAAGAAGCCGGCCAGCGCATCCTGGTGGTAGTTCTGGCGTGATCCCACCCGAGGCGGTTTCATGAATACGTTGTCGGAGGCCAGCACGATGTCCGGTCCCAGAAACTGCTCGACGATGTCGAGGATGCGTGGGTCGCCGGCGTGGGCGAGGAACACCGCGTCGCCGGCCGCCACGTGCTTGAGCTTGCGCAGCGATTCCGCGTAGCTGGGGGCCGACGCATTGCCCTCGGCCACCGCCGGCTCTACCTGCTGAGAGGCGGACTGCAGGGCCACTCCCGGCTGCGCCAGCTCCCGCCCGCGCTCGCGCAGTCGCGCCATCTCCTCTGCGGAGAAGAGCTGTTCGACGACGAGATAGCCGTCGCTGGCGAACCGTGCGCGCTCGCTATCCCGCAAGCCGTGCGAGTTGCTTCTCGTACACGCCAAACGCCTCGCCCTCGGTCTCGTCGCCGTCGACCACCTTTAGCCAGGCTGCCTGCCCGGGATCGTCGCCGGCCAGGTCGCTGTGGCCGGTGAGCGTGGGCTGTTCCGTGCCTTTCCAGACCACCTCCCCCTGCCGGAGGGCAATCAGCTGGCCGACGTAGTCGGATACCAGGCGGTCCCGGTTCTGCTGGTAGAACAGAGCCTGCTCGCAGGCGGTACGGCGGATGCTGTGCATGATGTGCGGCGGGTCGACCTGGTCGTTCTCGAACTCCGCCACCGGTGGCTGCAGCTCGGTTGCGAAGTCGATCTGGTCGAGATGTACGGTGCCGTAGCCACGTTCGGCAGCCACCAGCAGGTGATTGCGATCGCGATGGAAGGGTGGGGTAGGCCAGTCGCTGGTCGGATCCACTCCCATCAGATGGGCCGCACACGCATCGGTGGCGGTGGTCTGGTCGCCGGCCACCAGCGTGTTCGGGATCACTCCGCGACCCCGCCACTCGCGCCCCTGCTGGCCTACGAGCCCGTCGATGATGTTGAGGCAGGGATCGGTGATCATCGCCAGGTCCGGCAGCACATAGGACAGCCGGATAGCGTGGTGGAAGTAGTGGCGGACGCGGCCGATCGGCTGATTGCTCGGCGGGAGCCCGAACAGGTTCTTCATGCTGAGCGTCACGCCCATGAAGGAGTGGTTCTTCATCTTGGCTACCGAGACGAACTCATCCGACTCGCCGATCGCGGCGTGCAGCAGATAGCGATCGAACATGTTGCCGGAGCCGGGAACCTCGTAGATGCGGTGGGGCGGTGCATTGGCGTCGATGAACTCCACGCCCAGCTCGGCCAGTACACGGGTGTTGGGGTAGTCCGCGGGCGTCAGGTGTCCCGGCGTGTGCAGCACGGTGTCCAGGGCCGCCAGGGTGGCGTCGGTGCGCTGGCGGATGAGGCGTACCACGGCCCGAATGACCGCCTCGTCGACCAGCTCCTGGCGGCGGCCGGCGATCACCTGGGTATCGGGCTGCATCATGTTGAACTTGATGATCACCCGGCGGGCCCGCGACAGCCGCTCCCACGAGCGGTCCAGTGGCTCGGTGATGGCCTGCAGCGTCTCGAAGATCTGCTCCTCGGTTGCCTGGTGATCGCAGCGAGACGCCCTGACCACCGGGCGCGTGCTGACACCTGCGGCGGTCACCGTGACCGCCTTGTCGGATTGGTGGCGTTTCGTTGGATCTGGTCGTGCAGCACGTTCTCCTCCTCCGGACCTGGTGCCGGGCCGTGGGTGCTCGTTTGCGCCATAGGTACACAGCAGCCTGCGGTCTGCAAGTGCTCCCGGCGGCGTGGAGGCCTACGCCAGCACGGCAGCTCCTTCTGGTTCTCGACAGGCCGTAGAAGGCGGCCTACGGTCGGTCATGGCTGGGCCGCGGGTGGGCGTCGCCGCCTTCATCCATGAGTCGAACACGTTCGTAGCGGGCACCACGCCCCTGGCCGACTTCGAGCAGGAGTGGTTGCTGGAGGGAGAGCGGCTGGTCCGCGAGCTGGCCGACAGCCACCACGAGGTCGGCGGGTTCTTGGCAGGGCTGCAGGTCGCCGGCGTGGAACCGGTGCCGCTGCTGGCGGCGCGGGCAATCCCCTCCGGCCCACTGACGGCCCCGACGTTCGAGCAGCTGCTGCGCCGCCTCGAGCAGCGGGTAGCGCGGGTTCCGCCGCTCGACGGCGTCCTGGCCGCACCGCACGGTGCCTCGGTCAGCGAGGCGGCCGCAGATGCGGACGGCGAGTGGCTGCGTCGGCTGCGCGGCGCGGTCGGGCCGGAGCCGCCCATCGTCGCCACGCTAGATCTGCACGCGAACCTGTCGCCGCAGATGGTGGACCAGTGCGACGCCCTCATCCCGTATCGCCGCAATCCTCACCTGGATCAGCGCGAGCGTGGCGAGGAGGCGGCGGCCCTGCTGGCCGCGTCGCTGCGGGGAGAGGTGAGGCCGGTGCTTGCGGCGGCCTTTTCGCCGATGGCGATCAACATCGAGCGCCAGCACACCGAGGCACCGCACATGCAGGCTATCTACGCCGTCGCTGCCGAGCTGGCGCGGCGACCGGGCGTGCTGAGCTGCGGTCTGCTGCATGGGTTCCCCTACGCCGACGTGGTGGAGATGGGCTCCGCGGTGTGCGTGGTAGCCGATGGCGATGTCGATACGGCCGCGGCGACCGCCCGCGACTTTGCCGCCCACCTGTGGGAATGCCGGGAGCAGCTCATTGGTGAGCTCGAAGACGCGGATGCCGCGGTCGCTCGGTTGGCGGCCGCGCCCGGTCCGATTTGCCTCCTGGACATGGGCGACAACGTCGGCGGCGGCAGCCCCGGTGACGGCACCATTCTCGCCCACGCGATGCATCGGCGCGGCCTGGCCGACTGTTTCGTGTGCCTCTGGGATCCGGCGGCGG
>CAJWOB010000234.1 GCA_913043885.1 uncultured Spirochaetaceae bacterium
GGAAGTGGAGCTGATGCGCCGCCCAGCCCGCGTTGCCGAGCGGGCGGCCAGTGCCCCCCTGGATGGTGCGACGGCAGGTACGCGGCTGGCCGACGTCTGAGGCAGCTTCGCCGCCGCCGTCGCTACCGAGGGCGCGGTGATCGAGCACTTCGCTTTCTGCCCGTATGGCATGGTCCTGACCGAAGCTGGCGATTATCGGCTGCAGCCGGGGGACGCGATATTCCTCGACTACGGCTGCGTGCTGGACGGCTACTACTCTGATTCCGGGATTACGCTGTCGGTTGGCCCGCTGGGCGGCGCTCGACTCGACACCTACCACTTGCTCGGCGCCGCCGAGGATGCGGCACGGCAGCTGCTGCACCCAGGCACAGCAGCCTTCAGGTGCAGCCAGCCATGGCCCAGATCATGCGGGAGGCCAGCCTCGATGCGTTTCCGCATGGCCACGGCCTCGGACTGGAGATGCGGGACTATCCGATTCTGGTTCCGGATACTGGACTACGCATCCGTGACGACTTTGTCGACCTGCCAGCAGATCTGACCATCGAGGAGGGAATGGTGATAGACCTCGAGGCGCCACTATTCGAGCCAGGCATTGGCTCGCTGCACCGTGAGCGATCTTTCCTGGTTACGGCAGTCGGTGCCGAGCCACTGGTGCATCAGGATCGCTCGGCTCCACTCACGGTGGGGTAGGCTACCTGGCATGGATCTCGGACTGAGTGGGAAGGTGGCGCTTATTACCGGGGGTAGCTTTGGTCTTGGCCGCGCCACGGCGCACCGGTTAGCTAGCGAGGGAGCGGCGGTAGCGATCCTGGCGCGCGGCGCCGACGACCTGCGCCGCGCGGCTGACGACATCGGCGCCGCCACGGGGGCCGAGGTGGTGCCGGTAGTAGCCGACGTCTCGCGGCGCGAGGAGGTGGAACGAGCGGCGGCTGAAGCCCGCCAGTCGCTCGGTGCCATCGACATCGTCGTCAGCAATGCCGGCACCGGCAACGCCCGCGGCTTCGAAGACATGTCAGACCAGCTGCTCAGCGATGACTTCGGACTAAAGGTGTACGGAGCGGTCAACAGCGTGCGGGCGGCGCTGCCAGACCTGAAAGCGCGGCGTGGGGCGGTGGTCATCATCACCACGCCGGGTGGCAAGGCGCCAGGTCCCGGTTCGTTGCCGACCTCGGTATCACGGGCTGCCGGCATCGCGCTTACGAAGGCGCTGGCCAACGAGTACGGACCCTCAGGCATCCGGGTCAACACCGTCTGTGTCAGCTCTTTCAAGAGCCGGCAGGTCGAGCGGGAATGGGAGCGACGAAACGCCGAGGACAAGAGCTACTCGCTCGAGCAGTTCTGGGGCGATGTCGGGGAGAACGTGTTGCTGGGCCGCATCGGTGAGGCGGAAGAGGTTGCCGACGTGGTGGTGTTCCTCGCTTCGCCGCGCGCGTCGTTCGTGACCGGAACCGCGATCAACGTGGACGGAGGGTCCTCGCCGGTGGTGTAGCCGGTACCGGCGGTTACTACGCCGGTGCTAACCTGGCCGCCAGGGCGGCCCTCAGGCCAGAAAGTGTCGAAGTCGCTTGGAAACGACGTAAACGCCGGTATCCGCGGCAGCGACACGGCCACCAGCGGACCGTCGATGCCGACTCCGGTTCCGGCATGCCAGCGACTGCCGGTGTCCGCCTCCTCCAGCGCACCGTCGCGCAGCTCGAGTCGCAGCACCCTCTCCTCGACGGTGCGGGCGAACACCGCCCACTGGTCACGCGTCCGCTGGTCGACGACCACCGCAACCCGCACGCCTGCCACGGCGTCGTTCACCACTCCCAGCTTGCGCACCGTATCGACCGCATACGGAGCCGCCTCGTCGCCGATCTCCACGACGATGTCCATGGTGTCCAGCTCGAAGCTGCTGGGGTGGCCGGGCGCGTCCAGCGCCAGGGTCGTTGGGTGCTGGGCCCGCCACGTTCCCCAGCTGGTCAGCTGAGATGGCAGCGGCGCTGGCTTCTTGCCTTTGTGGGGGCCCGCCACCGCCTCGCCCAATGGCTGGCTCCAGATGCTGCCGGTCTCGTGGTCCCACGAGGTCATGGCGCTACCGAGCAGCGCGCCGTGATTACCGAAGAAGATGTCCCGACCGTCGATCTCGCGGCGATGGACCATCGCCGTCGCGCAGAGTGGTCACCAGGTAACCAGGATCGGCAGCTGCGCCAGTTGGTCGTTCACCATCTCGCGGCGGTTGAGAAGCGACACCGGATACGCCTTGGCGATGCCGTCGAGCTCGACGCCGATGACCATTACATCATCCCGCCACCTGCTCTCCGCAGCCGTCACAAAGCGAGGGGTATAGATGGGGCGGATCGCATCGCGAGGAAGCACCTGGCGGAAGCCCCTCGGCAGCTGTTCCCCCGCCGCACGGGGGCCGTAGCTGCTCGCCGCAGTGGGGAGCGATGTTTCGTAGGGCAGCGGTGGCGCCCCGCGCGCGACGAGCAGCGATACCCCGGCCAGGCTGAGGCCGGCGACGATTATCGCTGCGACGATGCCTCCTGGGCTGGGGAACGGGCGCTTCGACATTCGGCTGTATGCCCGACGCTGTCGGCGGCCGGCATCTTACCGCGACGACAGCCGGCGCCGATCCCCGTGCCGGACCGTAATGCCTTCGCGGTCCAGGTGCTCGAGCAGCGGGATTATCACTCGGCGGTTGGTGTCGAGTGCGACCCGCAGCTCGCCGGCGGTGGCCTCCCCGTGTTGGGAGAGATGTTCGACAATACGCTCCCGAGCGACGGCAAAGGCAGCCTCGGTTACGACGACGTCGGCACCGAGGAGAAGCGCCTCGCCGCTGGCCACCAGATACTCAAGCACCCGCGCCTGGTCGGTGCTGGCGGTCAGCTGCTTCCGCGATGGCGGGGTCAAGGGGGTGGCGGTCAGGGCGGCGCGCATCTCGCGCAGCAGCGGGCGCAGGGGCTCCGGCAGGGCGGCGGTGGTCCCCGGGGGCCGAATCTGACCACCTTCGATCTGGTAGCCGTCGCGTCGCAGCTGCCGCTCGATGAGCGCCACCAGGCTCGCCGGCTGTGGTAATGCTGCCACCAGCGACGCCAGCAAGCTGCCGGGAGCGGCTCCGCGCTCCGGGTGATCGGCCACCCAGCTTGCCAGTGTCTCCCTGGCATCGCCGGTGAGGCCGGCGAGGCGCCCGGCCTCGACCAATCCGTCTTCCCCACCGACGAGGATCCCTTCTGCCACCAACGCGCGGGCCGCTTCCTGCAGCTCCTGAGTGGCCTCCGGGAGCAGGCGATCCACCTCGCATAGGGTGACCAGCCCGTCCCGCTCCGCGAGCACCTGCAACGCGCCCCGCGCCCGCTCACTGCCGTTGCGCAACGCGAATCCAGGCCGCCCGTCGTCGCCGACCGCGAGGCGCAGGTAGGCGGCCTGCCGCGTGGCCGCTGCGGCGCCGGGAGGACAGGGGTCGAGCACCGTGCCGCCCCCCAGCGTTAGGCGCTGTGACCAGTCGCGGATCACCAGCCGGTCGCCTACGAGCGTCGCCAGCGGTTCCTCGGGTTGCAGCCGGGCCACCGCGCTTCCACCGGCCGCCACCGGTTCGGAGAGGGCGAGCCGGGCGCCCAGGTGGCGCGTGCCGATGTGCAGACGCACCCTCAGCACACCCTGGAGCGGTTTTGCGCGGGGATCGAGCCGCGGCGAGCGGCGGATCAGGACGTCGATGGCGCGGCTTGGCGTCATGTGGAGCTGCCGGCCGACAACGACGTAGCCCCGTTGCACCGTCCCCCCGCGCGGCCGGTCGCGGCCGCCCCTGCCGGCGCGGACGGTGGCCAGGTTCAGGGCGACGCGACTCCCGGGAGGTGCTTCCGTTACCTCACTATTGAAGGTCTGTATGGCGCGAATGCGTGCCGGCGCCTCCTTCGGGTGAATGACCACATCGTCACCGCTGCAAAACCGTCCTCCCACCAGCGTGCCGGTCACCACGGTCCCGGCGCCGGCGAAGGTGAATGCGCGGTCCACCGCAAGGCGCGGCTTACCTTGGTCCGCGCGCGGCGACAGCGAATGGAGCACGCTGCAAAGCGCCTGCCGCAGGTGGTCGATACCGGCGCCGGTAACGGCGGACACCGCCACGTGCGGCGCGTTCTCGAAGATGCTGCCCTGCGCCCTGGCTGATATCTCACCGAGGCGAGCCGCGGCGTCGGCGACCAGGTCTGCCTTGGTGAGGATCAGCACTCCGCTTCGAGCGCCCAGGTATTCGAGGATCTGCAGGTGCTCTTCGGTCTGTGGCATCCAGCCGTCATCCGCGGCCACCACGAGCATGGCGACGTCCACCTGACCAACCCCGGTGACCATGTTCTTGACGAAGTCCTCGTGGCCGGGGACGTCGACGAGGCCAACCCGTGCGGCGCCACCTTCGAGCGACAGGTCCGCGTAGCCGAGCTCGATGGTAATGCCGCGCCGCTTCTCCTCGGCCAGCCGGTCGGGATCCGTGCCGGTCAACCGCTCGACTAGAGCGCTCTTGCCATGGTCGACGTGGCCGGCCGTCGCGGCGATGTAACGGCGCGGTGGACGTGGCGGCGGCGGAGCGGCGTCCCCGTCACCGCCGGTCTGTTCAGTCGCCATCGCCGGGACCGAGTGCCGACAGGATGGCCTGGCAGAGCGCGTCGTCCTGCTCGGGGAGTACCGCGAACAAGTCGACCAGCACTCGGCCGCCGCCGATCCGGGCAATCACCGGCGGCGATGCGGCACGTATTGTTCATGAACGGATTGTTGAGAAACTGCGCGGCGACCACGTCGCGAAATACAGACGCAGACCCCCTGGAGACGACG
>CAJWOB010000235.1 GCA_913043885.1 uncultured Spirochaetaceae bacterium
GCAGGCGCGCTCTCCGTTTTCGTCATTGGTGGCCAGAATGGTGTGTCCGGGCGCGACGCCGTCGACGGCGCCGTCGGCGTGTCGCTGGCCATCAACGGCGGCGCCACGTCGGAGGACGACATGGTCGCCGGCGGGCGCGGGCGGCTGCCCGTGGGCCTGTACAAGGTCGTGTACTCGGCGATCGACGCCGCGTCCAACCCCACGAGCGTCTCGCGAACGATCACGGTCGTCGATCGCACGCCGCCCGTGATCACGCTCTTCGGGGAGCCGGAAATGTTTCTCGAGGCCAACCTGCAGCCGTACGAGGAGGCCGGCGCGCGCATGGACGACTTTTACGAGGGCGGGGTCGACGACAAGATGACCCGCGCAAATGACATCAACGAGCGCGTGCCCGGCGAGTACACGGTGCGGTTCAACGGGCAAGACGCCGCGCGGAACGTGGCCGCGACCATCGAGCGGGTGATCGAGCACACCACCGACGGCGACTTGATCGAGGCGGCGCGGCGGTTCAGCACCGCAGGCCAGGGCAGCGGCGCCCGAGCGGTACGCGAGCTGGTGGCGCTGTGCGACGAGCTGGTGGCCGAGCTCGAGGCTAGCAGCGTAGCCGAGCTGCTGCGGGCCGCTGTGGAGCGGAGCGGACTCTACGACCTGTACGCTCGCCAGGATCAGGCCGAGCGTGCCGGCAAGACGCTCAACATCGAAGAGCTCATCGCCAGCGCCAGCGGCTACGGCGGCGGCAGAACCGGGCTGGCTGCGTTCCTGGAGGACGCGCGACTGGCACGTGGCGGCGACGGGGACGGGGAGGCCGAGCGGGCGGACGGCGACGTGGAGGGCCCCGGCCCGGTGACCTTGATCACCGTGCACAACACGAAGGGGCTCGAGTTCGACCGGGTTATCGTCACCGGCCTAGAGGATGGCATGTTCCCCGCCAGTGAACCCGGCGCGTTGGGAGTGGTCATGGAGGAGGACGAAGAAGAGGAGCGTCGCCTGTTCTACGTGGCGGTGACACGCGCGCGCTACCAACTGCATCTCACCAGCTGCCGGCGGCGCTTGGCCTTCGGTAGCTGGCGGCAGCGTGAACCGAGTCGGTTTCTCGCAGAGGTGCCCGAGGGATGCGCGACGGTCCACGGGCTCGAGGCTGACGACACGGCGGACGGCATGGCGGTTGGCGAGGGCGTGTATCACATCGACTACGGCCAGGGAGTGGTGGCGCGGCGCTGGGTCAACGAGGGAGAGGCGCTGCTCGAGGTCCAATTCGAGACTGGCCGGTCCGCCACCTTCATCGCTCGCTACGCCGACCTGGACCCCATCGCACCCGACTAGCGTGGGCTACGCGGTGTACGATGCGGGGCGCTAATGGAGCTCGTCGAGGTCATTTCCCCGGCACTGCAGCTGGCGGTGGGCGCCGTCGCTACTTTCCTTGCCATCCTCGTCTGGCCGCGTACCCGTGACGTTGCCTGGATTCTAATCGTGCTGGCGGTGATGGTTGCCTACGTCGGCTACGTGCTGCGCACGCTCGACCAGTTCGGGCTGCTTGACACCGCAGCGTATGAAATCGGTGGCCTCCCGGTGTTCGAGCTGGTAATAGGGAACCTGCCTGGTGCGCTCATCGCCGCCGGGTTTGCCGTTCTGCTGAGCAAGCGGCGTCTTCGCTAGCGACCGGTCCGGCCGGATATGGGTTGGAAAGAACTGGGATGCTTGTGCTAACGTGCTCGCCGACGGAAGACACAGAATGATAGCCCTACTTGTCGGTCTCATCCTCGTTGCGTTCGCCGTTTTCTCCGTTCTGCCGGCCGACTGGTCGCTCAACTGGTGGGACGAGGCGATCGAGTTCCTGAAGGGCGGGGTGCCGATCCTCGCCGTGTTCATCGGGCTCATCTCGTTCTTCGTCGGCATAGCTGACATCAAGGACAAGATGGCCGCCAAGCGAGAAGAGCAAGAAGAGCAGCGGGAAGCGGAGAAGCAGGCTCAAGAATCCGGCGACAGCGCCGGCGGCGAAAAGTCGCAGTAGCTCGAGCCGACGGGTCGTAGTAGTATTAGAGTTCGCGGTTACGGTGGCGGACAGCCTACCAGCGACCGACACTCTTCCCACGAACCGAATCAGAACGAATGAAGACGCTGTACCTGAATCCTAAGGCGATACCGCGCAAGTGGTACGTTATCGACGCGGCCGGTCAGTCACCGGGTCGCGTTGCCGCCCGCGTGGCCACCGTGTTGCGGGGCAAGCACCGCGCCTACTACACCCCACACCAGGAGACCGGCGACCGGGTGGTGGTCGTCAACGCCGGCCAGATCAAGCTCACCGGGGCCAAGGCCACTGACAAGCAGTACTACCGACACTCCGGCTATCCCGGTGGTTTGAAAACCGAATCGCTGGAGAAGCTGCTGGCGCGACGACCCACCATCCCACTGGAACGCGCCGTTCGTGGCATGCTCCCCAAGGGCCGGCTGGGGCGGAAGCTGTTCAACAACGTGAAGGTGTACGCCGGGGCCGAGCACCCCCACGCCGCACAGCAACCGGAGACGATGACGATCTAATGGCAACAACGAATCAGGCACTCGGCACCGGGCGGCGCAAGACGGCGGTGGCTAGAGTCTTCCTGCGCAAGGGGAGCGGTACGCTCACCGTAAATGGGCGCAGCGGCGACAGCTACTTTCAGCCGGCGCTACTGAGCGAGGTGACCCAGCCGCTCGATGTAACCGACTCGTTGCGCAAGTACGACGTCGTCATCCGCGTCCGCGGTGGCGGCATCCACGGCCAGGCCGGCGCGTGTCGGCATGGCATCGCCCGGGCGCTGGTAGCCGACGACGAGACCAACAAGCCGTCGCTCCGCGCCAACGGCATGCTTACCCGCGACCGGCGAATGGTAGAGCGTAAGAAGTACGGCCGTCCGAAGGCGCGTCGGCGCTTCCAGTTCTCCAAACGCTGATCGGGCCGAGCAGCAACCCGGAGCATCTCCCTCCAGACACAACAGGCTCGCATCCAGAGCCAACGGCAACCGTGGTAGCGGTGGCCTCGGCGCGCTCGCGCCGTGCCGCGCTACCGCGCTGGGCACCCGCAGACGCGGAGTGCGTGCAGACGGAGTCAGGGGGCTACTACGCCGCCGAGCGCGATGCCCGGCTTGCCGCCGGCGTCCACGAAGGCGACACCGTCGCGGAGTCACTCCTGGCACAGCTGCAGTCCGCCGCCGCTCGCTTCTACGCCGAGCGGCAAGCCCTCGCCCTCGTTGCCCGCGCACCCCACACACGTCGCGGGCTGCGGATCAAGCTACAGCAGCGCGGCTATGACGAGGAGGTCGTCGAGCGATGCCTGGCGAGATTGGAGGAGCTCGGCTATTTGGACGACCTCGAGTTCGCCCGCCATTGGCTCCGCTCTCGGAGCGAATCTGGCGTCCGGCGCGGTCAGTCTTCCGCCGCCCTGTTGGCGGGCCTTCAGCAGCGAGGGGTGCCGCGCGAGACCGCCGCGGAAGCGTTGGACGTGGAGATCGACGACGCCTACGAAAGCCGGGCGGCCATGGAGGCAGCACGCCGCACCAAGCGCGGCGCTAGCAGAGGTGCCGTGGCGGCCGCGCTGTATCGGCGCGGCTTCTCGCAGCAGGCGATACATCGCGCGCTCGAGCAGCTGACCCAGATCAAGCAGCTCGACGTCGCGGAGGACGAGCATACGGATGCCGATGACTGATCGCTGTCGCGGCGCGGCGATCGTATCCGGGCGGGTGCAGGGAGTCGGCTTCCGCTACGCCGCCACCGCCGCGGCGCGACGACTCCGTCTGACCGGGTATGTCCGCAACGCTCCCGACGGCACGTTTCGCACGGTGGCAGAGGGACGCACCGACGACGTGCGTGCTTTCCGCGACTGGCTGCAGCAGGGGCCGCCCGGTGCCAGCGTGCGCGAGGTGCTGTTGGAGGAGGGTCCCTACTTGGCCGAGTTCCAGCGGTTCGAAACCACCTGGTGAGAGAATGCGCTGCGCCCCGCGTAGCTGGCCGAGGCGCCTAGCTGCTCCTCGATGCGGATCAGCTGGTTGTACTTCGCCAGGCGGTCCGAGCGTGACATCGAACCGGTTTTGATCTGTCCGGTCTCCAGGGCCACCACCAGGTCGGCGATGAAGCTGTCTTCGGTCTCGCCGCTGCGGTGGGAGACGATTGCGGTGTAGCCGGCGCGGGTTGCAGCCGAGACCGCCTCGAACGTCTCAGTGAGGGTGCCGATCTGGTTGACCTTGACCAGGATCGAGTTGCCGACGGACTGGTCGATGCCGCGCTTCAGGCGCGCGGTGTTGGTGACGAAGAGGTCGTCGCCCACCAGCTGCACACGGTCGCCGATGCGGGCAGTCAATTGCGCCCAACCCTGCCAGTCGTCCTCGGCCATTCCATCCTCGATGCTTACGATCGGGTATTGGTCCACCCAGGAGGCCCAGAACTCCACCATCTCGTCGGCATCCAGCTGGCGCCCATCCGACTTGGCGAACACGTAGCGCTGGCTGTCGGCGTCGTAGAATTCGGAAGTGGCTGGATCGAGGGCCAGGACAAACTGCTCCCCGGCGCGAAACCCAGCCTTGTCGATGCTGGCCATGATCACCTCCAGCGCTTCCTCGTTGGAGCCGAGATTGGGAGCGAATCCACCCTCATCCCCAACCCCTGTGGCGTGTCCCTGGTCGTGGAGGACCCCCTTGAGGATGTGAAATACCTCCGCGATCCAGCGCACCGCCTCCCGGATCGAGTCGGCGCCCACTGGCATTACCATGAACTCTTGTAGATCGACGGAGTTGTCGGCGTGTGCGCCGCCGTTGATGATATT
>CAJWOB010000236.1 GCA_913043885.1 uncultured Spirochaetaceae bacterium
CGGCGTCCTGCTGGGCGGCACGCTCGGCGGCGTGGTCGGCGCCAACTCCGTTCTGCATGCGCATCAGCTCCTTCTGACGCGGCGTCAGCCGCTGGTACCACTCGTCCGGCAGCGCGTCATGGGGGTCGTTCTGGAACAGCAACATGTGCTTTCGATAGTGGCCGAAGAGCGCGTGCCGGTTGCCTCCACCGTTGTTGGCACCACCGCCGTGCCAGGTCTGGCCGTTGAACACCAACGCGCTTCCCGCCGGCGCTTCGGGCTGCACGACGTGCATCACGCTGAACCCCTCTGGTGGCAGATGCAGTCCCGACTTGTGCGAGCCCGGCACCACTCGCGTGCCACCGTTGGTCGCGGAGAGGTCATCCAGCAGCCACGCCGTGTTCATCATCACCGGCGAGGTCTTGTTGAGCATGTCGCCGGGGATGTCGCTGTGCAGATCCTGCAGCGGGTCTCCCGGGCGCACGATGCGGGCATTCAGGGATCCGAGGATCAGCGTGTCGCCGAGGAAGTGCTCAAGCAGGGGCATGACGCGCGGGTGGTCGATGCAGCGGAAGAAGACCGGATCCAGCGTTGGCGACGTGGCGAGCGGCGCCGCGATGGGTGTGGTCGGTGCCCACCTCCCGTTCACACCGGATCAACGCTTCCCGGAGAGTCTTCACCTCGTCCCGCGCGAGCACGCCGTCGACGAGGGTGAACCCGAAGATCTCCAGCTCCTGGACCGCCTGCTCGAATGGCGTCATGACTGCAGTTTGCGTGATCGTGCCGCCGCTGCCCACACTCCGGGTCGTGGTTGGCGGTGTGGACGGCCGAGGCGATGTGGACGGCCGGACCGGCCTATCTGGCGAGGCGATCGCCTTCTTCAAGCAGAACGGCTATCTGCTCCTCCCCGGCGCGGTTGCCGACGAGCTGTGCGATCGGGCGGTCGATCTGCTCTGGTCTCGCCTGCCAACCGGCAGTGACATGAGGCGCGACGACCCGGCCACCCAGGTCGGCCCCTTCAGCGAGCACGATTTCGAGGAAGGGCGTCACAACAGCCGGCGGGGCTTCCGCTGGAATCTGCGCGAGATCGCCAGCGTGCCGCTGCTTACCGATATGGCCTACTCGCAGCGGCTGTGTACCGTGGTGGAGCACCTGCTCGGTAGCGGTATGCTGCGGAGGCCGATCGTCGACGGCAAGCCGGTAGGGGGCGTCGGCTTCGACTGGGGCGCTGGCAGCCCTGAGCTGAGCATGGATACCACCGGCGTGCGCGGCATCTACTGCACGCTGCCATACCGCGATAAGGCCCCCGAGCCCGACGGCATCCACGCCGACGCACACCCGTTCCACCTCGGTATGGTGGCGCTGCTGGAGGATGTGGAGCCGGAAGGCGGCGCGTTCAAGGTGTGGCCGGGGTCCCACAGACGCCTCTACCCCACCTTCTACCGGCAGTACGACACGCCGCGCGTCCTGGCCTACGACCACCTGCCCGGCGATGAGGGGCTCCTCCACTCCCCGGAGTACCACGCCGAGATCGAGCGCATCCGCGATGACACTCCGCCGGTGGACTGCTGGGGTGAAAGGGGAGATGTGGTGCTGTGGCACCACCGGCTGGCCCATGCAACGGGAGCCAACAACCGCGACCGCATGCGCATCGCGCTGCTGGCCGACTACATCCGCACCGACCTGGACGTCACCCGGAAGGACCCGCCGCAGCCTGACATGTGGCGCGACTGGTCGGAGGCGCTACAGGCCTCCGAGGGCAGCTACTCTCCGCAGTTTGCCAGCGAGCAGCGCCTGGTCGGCTAGATCACGCTCCGGCGAGCGCGTGCCGGTCCTCGGCCGCCATCCTCGCCCAGGCCTCCTCCTGGCGCCGCAGCAGATCGTCGTCCTCGCCGAAGAAGCGCATGGTGCGCCGGTCGTTGCGCGCCCGCGCCTCCGCCATCAGCTGGTGGACGATGGGCAGGTCGAAGGTGTCGCGGTGCGGCAGGCCGAACCGGCAGATGTAGTTGCTGATGAAGTAGCGGGTCTCCTGCGATGTGTTGAGGCAGCCAGTGTGCAGCACATCGTGGTGGAGGATGACCATGTCGCCGGCTGCGACGGTGAGAGGCTGCTGCCGCGGATGTCGCTGGTGCACCTTGTCGGGATCGATGACGGTGTAGTCCAGGTGCGACCCGGGGACCATCAGGAAGTGGCCGGTCGCCTCGTTCATTTCCTGTAGATAGATGAGGCAGTTGACCGCCTGCCGCGGGGTGTAGGGCTTGCGCGCGCCGGGCGGCGTCACATCGGCGTACATCCCAGCCACGTGGAAGTGGTCGCGGTGCCACAGCTCCGGCTCGCCCCGACGCGACGGATCTCGCGCCGGAAAGCCCGAGACCTCGATGCTGTCGAGCTGCAGGACGGGGCCCATCGCGAGCTCGGCAAAGCTCAGCATGGTAGGATCGAGCGCCAGGTCCTGGCACGCCGGCCCGAGTACCTCGTGCCCCAGCAGTGGGCGGATCTTTGGGCGTGAGCCGTCGGGCTTGGCCGCGAACAGCGGGTCGAGGAGGGAACGCAGGTCGGCGACGCGCTGGGCGCTCATGAAGCCGGGAAAGACGGTGTAGCCCTGTTCCTTGAGCTCGCTCAGATGGGGCTGCAGCACCTCGGTGTCCGGGGTCATGGCGGCGGCTTCTGGTCATGCTCACAAAGATCGGCTTGCAGAGCAACGTCGGGCACGTGGGACGTGGGCGCTATACTGGCGGGCGCCGGAGACGCCGTTGCTCGACTCACTCACCGCGCTGCTGACCCAACACGACTGCCTGTACGGCCTGGTGTGCCGCGATCCGACCGCCACCGACATCGAGCTGTGCGCGGAGCTGGGCTATCACTTCGTGTGGTTGGACCTGGAACACAGCCCGCTCCCCTTGGCAGACACGGTGCGACTGGGCCGCAGCGCCGCACATCTCGGCATGGTGCCGCTCGTGCGCATCCGCGAGCTTGAGCGTGCGACGATCCAGGTGCTGCTGGACGGCGGCATCGAGGTGCTGATCCTGCCGGACGTCCGGAGCGCCACCGAAGTCGCACGCTTCGTGGAGCTGGCCAAGTACCCGCCGCTCGGACGGCGAGGGGTCTCCAGCACGCCGGTCCGCAGTGGCTACGCCCTCGGCAACGATACGCGCGAGGCGCTGGAGCAGGCTAACGCGGCCACCCACCTGATGGCCCTGATCGAGAGCGACGAGGGCTATGCTGCGCTCGACGACATCCTCGCAATCGACGGGCTGGACCTGGTTGGGGTCGGCCTGCAGGACTGGGGTGCCAGCCTCGGCATCTATGGTGAACGGGTGGCTGTGGGGCTGCAGCCCAAGGCGGATCGGGTACTGGAGGCCGCCGGCGCGGCGGGCAAGATCGGGGTCGCCACGGTGGCGACCGCGGCTGACGCGCAACGCTGCCGGGAGCTGGGCGCGCGCGTGTTGGTGGTGGGCGTAGACGTTGGGATCAAGCGGGCGGCGCTGGCCGCGCGAATCACGGAGATCAGAGAGGGACGATGAGGCTGGGCATCAACACGACGTTCATCATGAACATGGAGCCCGACGAGGGGCTGCGCTTCGCCGCCAACCTCGGTATGCGGGCGGCCGAGGTAGCCACCTGCGGCATCGCCTTCGACAACCCCTACTGCCGGTTGGACGCCGTGATGGCCTACGACGACGAGCGGCGCCGCTGGCAGGACGCGTATGCCGAGAAGGGCATCGAGATAGTCTCGCTGAGCGCCCATGGCGCGCCGCTGACCCCCGACCGGCGGATCGCCGATGAGTATCGGCGCCAGTTCCGCCTGGCCTGCCAGCTCGCCGAGCGCATCGGGGTGCGCAAGATGACGTTGATCGCCGGCACTCCCGAAGGTGCCGAGGGGGACAGCTGTCCTGTCTGGATCACCCAGCAGGTGGAGGTGCCCTTCTTCCGCCAGGTGCTGGAATGGCAGTGGGAGCAGCGGCTGATCCCCTACTGGAAGGAGCAGGGCAAGATAGCCGCCGACCACGGGCTGACGCTGTGCTTCGAGAATCAGATCGGCGACATGCTGCACAGCCCGGAGAAGCTGCGCCGCTTCCACGACGAGATCGGCCCGGTGGCGGCCTGCAACTTCGACGTGTCACACATCTGGGCGCAGGGTATGGACCCGGTCGAGTCGCTTCGTTATCTGGGCGACCTGGTGCAGCACGTCCACATCAAGGACACGCTGATCCACCAGCACAACCTGCAGCTGAAGGGCTTCACCGACTCCACCTATCCGATCACGCCCGAGCAGCGGGCCTACACCTTCACCATCCCCGGCTGGGGACACGGCGGCGGGGTGTGGCGGGAGATCATGGCGACCCTGCGACTGATCGGCTACGACGACATCCTCTCCATGGAGATGGAGAGCGAGTACATGAACATCGAGGAAGGACTGGAGAAGGCGGTCGCGTTCCTGGCGCCGATGGTGCTGGAGCGGCCGACCGGCAAGCGTTGGTGGCAGGCTGCCCAGTTCCGTGAGCTCTGGGAGGAGGCGGACTAGGCCGCGCGGGCCTGCCGCCCGGCTACTGGAGCGCGGCGTAGACGATGGGCTTCACCACCTCGGTGAGGCGCGAGAACGGGATGTGCTGGGCCAGCGCCACCACCGCGAGCTCGGCCTGCGGCGCGATCCAGAACTCGGTGCTGGCGCCTCCGATCCATCCGTACTCACCCACCTGCGCTGCCGGGGTCCAGTCGGTGCGGTGCACGCGCACCGAGACTCCGAGGCCGAGCCCGTCGTA